>JBOFLW010000176.1:0-1387 GCA_051658065.1 Cetobacterium sp. | reverse complement strand
ATTGTCGTTAACGCTTCCTTAGTTACGATAACTTTCTCTTGCTTTAATAACCAGTAAACTCCAATCTCATTAGGTTGAAGAACTACTGCGTTCTCTAAGTTTCTAGCTGATAAATATAAATTGTAATCAGCTTCTGTAGCAAGGTCATTTACTACGAATAATTGCTTTGTATTAGCTGTTAAAGCGTTTGTTAAAGCGATTATCGTTTTAGTTTTTGGAGTTTCTATAGTTCCATCTAGAACTAAGATTTCTCCAGCAGCAACTTTCGCAGAAAGTGCAGATCTTAAAGCAAGATTTCTTACTTTTTTATTTACTTTTTTATCGTATGATCTTGGTTGTGGTCCGAAAGTAACTCCTCCACCTACCATATGTGGAGCTCTGATAGAACCTTGTCTAGCTCTTCCAGTTCCCTTTTGTTTGAAAGGTTTTCTTCCTCCACCTTTAACCATAGCTCTAGTTTTAGTAGCTGCAGTTCCTTGTCTAGCAGCTGCTAACTCTGCAGTTAGTACTTCATGTAAAACTGCTTGATTAGGCTCGATTCCAAATACAGAATCTTTAACTTCTACAGTACCAGTTTGGTTACCTGCTAAGTCATATATGTTTAAAACTGCCATTATTTTCCTCCTTCCTCATCTACTAACTAATTATTTCTTTACAGCTGGCTTAACAACGATATATCCGTTCTTAGGTCCTGGCACTGCACCTTTAATTAGTAGTAAGTTGTTTTCTGCGTCAACTTTAACAATTTTTAAGTTTTGAACTGTTACAGTTGCATTTCCATATTGTCCAGCCATTTTTTTGTTCTTAAGAACTTTTCCAGGCCAAGACGACATTCCTATTGATCCTCCAAGTCTATGGTTTCTAGAAACACCATGTGTAGCTCTGTTTCCACTAAAGTTATGTCTCTTCATAACTCCAGATGTTCCTTTACCTTTTGAAGTACCTGTAATGTCTACGAAAGCAACCTCTGCTAAAGCATCTACTTTGATTTCTTGTCCAAGTTCGATTCCATCTACTGAATCAACTTTTAACTCTTTAACAAATCTTAAAGGTTTAACCCCAGCTTTGTTAAAAATTCCCATTAATGGCTTTGTAGTATTTTTTTCTCTTTTTTCGTCAAATCCTAATTGTAAAGCTGCGTATCCATCATTCTCTACTGTCTTCTTTTGAAGAACGAAGTTAGGTCCAGCTTCAACAACTGTAACTGGAATAAATTTTCCATTTTCGAAAATTTGAGTCATTCCAATTTTTTTTGCTAAAATTCCTGACATGTGTTTTACCTCCATCAAATAATATATTGGTTGACAACTTGCCCTCGTGGTTCCACCACTTTTCTTTAAAAAAAAACCGCCAACTTGTATTATTCTGTAAGGATAATTTAATTCTT
>JBOFLW010000175.1:0-1758 GCA_051658065.1 Cetobacterium sp. | reverse complement strand
CCAGGAACTGAAAGAGTTATCTAATTATTCAAGGAATGATGTCAAAAGGCTAATCTCTGATATAGAGAGCACTTACACAAAACTATTGGATATTAAGTTAGAAATAATAATATCTCCTAAAGTTAGAGAAAAATTTGTTCTTTTCACGAAGTATAGAATTGATGAGGAAAAGAAAGAGATGACTATTCAATTGCAAAAAGAGTATAGATTCGTTTTGAATGATATAGATAAGTTTACTAAATTTGATTTGATAGAATTTAGTAATTTGAAAAGCTCGTATGCTAGAAATATGTTTAGATTATTAAAGCAGTTTGATAATAAAAAGAATTTATTTTCTTGGTATGAAGTGAAGATAGAAATATTTAAAGAGTTGTTGGGAGTTCCAAGTTGTTATAAAATGATTAACATTGATAAGAAAATCCTTATTCCAATCATGGACCAATTAAAACCTTTGTTTCCTAATCTGAAATTAGAAAAAATTAAAAAAGGTGTCAAAGTTGTGGCTCTTAAATTTACTTGGAATCAGAAAAAGAAAAAGGATCCTAAGATAGTTCCAATGAAAGTTAAAGCATCTATTGGCGAAAAAGAGCATGAAGAAGATATGTTGTTGCTATTGGAGAGGGATAAAGGTGTTTTAAACTGTGTTCAAGATACTGAAGCTCAGAATCCATTATGGGAAAGGTTCTTGGAATTGCCACCAATTGAACAGGCAGCTATAGAGGAAATTGTTTATAAAAATTATATTGCTGAATGTGGTGTTAGTGGAAAGGTTCAAGAGTTGGCATTTAATGCTGGTAAAAAATTGTTGATAACTAAATTCCTAGAAAATAATCCAGTAGAAACCCCTAAAATTGAATACAAAGATATAGAATTTACTCAAACAAAAATATATACGGCTGAAGATATTCCCTCAGAAAAACTTCTAGATAAAAATGGCAACAAACTAAAGGGAATGTTACTAGCCAATAGAATTAACAAAATATTATTAGAACTGAATAAGGAAAATTAATTTTTAAAAAACAATAAATAAAGACAACTAACCTAGTTAAAATGTTAGTTGTCTTTATTTATTGTTATAACTTCAAAGTTTATAATCTTCACTTTTTTTTGATTTTTTATGTACAAATCAATGTTATTTGTTCTTTCGTCTCTTATAAACCAAGTTTCAGGATAATAAGTGTTATCCTCTCCTAATCCTAAGTGTAAAATATGATTGGAATTATCTTTGTATATTATATACTTTGAATTTAGTTCACAATTTGAAACTAATTTTTTATTAAATTCTATAATAAATTCAGTTTCATCTAGTGATAATAAATCTATTATTCTAGTAAAATTAATTATCCTTGTTTCTATAATTTTAAATTTTTTATCTTTTTGTAGCTTTTCTAAAGTTAATTTTCTGTTTTTAATTTTTGAATAAATAAGTTCTGCTGGAAATGTAGAATAACTTGTATATTGGAATCCTAATAGATGTTTTAATCTTTTTTTAGCAATTTGAAATTCAATTATTTCTCCAGTTTCTAATGTTATTTTAAACTTTTTTCCCTTCAAATGTTTTTCATATTCCAATATAATTTTTCTTAGCATTATTCAAGTCCTCTCTAAAAGTTTAGTAGATATAAAAAAAGTCATAGATTTTATACTACGACTTTTTTTATAATAAAATTATATTTTATTTTATGGTAGTAGTCAATTATTAATAAATAATAATCAAACTTTAATTCTTGTTTTTTTATTGTCCTCAAGAGAAAGGAA
>JBOFLW010000174.1:0-6951 GCA_051658065.1 Cetobacterium sp. | reverse complement strand
TTACAACTGTTTTTTCAATTGTATCCTTGGCACTTTTATAGTTTTCTAATTTATAATGAATTCTAGCAATTCTAAAAAGTGCTCTATCTTTGACCCTTAAATCTTTTATTTTTTCATAATTATATATAGCTTTTGAGAAATTTTTGCTCTGTTCAAAAGCCATTCCTCTAAATAAATAAATTTTAGCAATCTGATTTTCTGAATCATTTGTTAATTCAATTACTTTTTCATTCATATTTAACCTTAGAATACTTTCCAAATATATGAGTTTAAAATTTAATTCCATATTTTTATAATCGTTTATTATATCCAAAAGTTGAATTACTTTTTCGTATTTTTTTTTATCATAAAAAAAAGAAATAATTTTTTTTTGTTCTTTTTCATCTATTTTATTCATAAATTTTTTATTTTCATTGTATTTAACATCATAAATATAACTATATTTTTTATCGTAATTAGATAAAAGTTGAAGTGCTATTTTTTCATAATATTGAGCTTCAGGATCATAATAATCAAGTATTAATCTTTTTAAAGAATCTTTTCCTGAATCTATATTTCCATTTTTCAAATAAATTTTACCCATAAAAAAATCTTTTCTGTATTGAAAAAAGTTACTTTTTTTTACTTTTTGTTTTAAATAATTATCTGGTATATAAATTGCTCTTGAAAACCAAAGTAATGCTTCTTCATCTTTATTCATTTCCATATAATTTTTAGCAATATAAAATTTTGCATAATTACTAGTCATTGGATAAGAATTTATAAAATTCTTATCATAAATTTCATAAAAAAATAAACTTTTTTTATAATCTTTTTTTTCATTTGCTTCTATTGCTTTATTTAAAAATATATAATCATCAACATTGTATGAAAAGCTTTTAAATTCAAGCATTAATAGAATTATTACTATTTTTAAAATCTTCATTTTTTACTCCTTTAAACTATATATATTTTTATTATATCATATAATTTTTACTATAAAATTTATATTTTAGAAAAAAAATAGTTGAAATTATTTTAAATCTGTATAATAATAAATAATGTTATAATTTTTGTAGGTGGTGATATTTTGGGAGTTATTAAAATTTTAGATGAATCTCTTTCTAATATGATTGCTGCTGGAGAGGTTGTAGAGAATCCTGCAAGCCTAATTAAAGAACTTCTAGAAAATTCTCTTGACGCTGAAAGTAAATATATTAAAATTGATGTAAAAAAAGGTGGTAAAGATATTAAGTTTATAGATGACGGTAAGGGGATGTCTCGTGAAGATTTACTTCTTTGTGTTGAAAGACATGCAACTAGTAAAATTTCATCTAAAGATGACCTTTTTAATCTAAACACTTATGGTTTTAGAGGAGAAGCTCTTTCTTCAATTGCTGCTGTTTCTAAAATGATTATCTCAACTAAAACAAAAAAAGATATAATTGGCAATTCAATCAATATTTCTGGTGGAAAAATAACAAATCTAAAAGAAATTCAAAAATCTTCTGGTACTGAGATAGATATTAAAGATCTTTTTTTTAACACACCTGCTCGATTAAAATTTTTAAGAAAAGACTCAACTGAAAATACTAGAATAAAAGAAATTGTTTTACAAGAAGCTTTAGCCAATCCTGAAGTTTCAATAATATTAACAATCGATTCAAAAGAAAGTATTAGGACAAGTGGAAATGGAATTGAAAATACATTAATTGAACTTTTTGGAATTTCTACTTTAAAAAATTTAAAAAAAGTTAACTTTGGATATCTTGGAAATATCTCTATAACAAAATCAACTAAAGATTCTATTTTTATTTTTGTTAATAATAGACCTGTTAAAGCTAAAATTATTGAAGAAGCTTTAATTGATGGTTATTATACTCATCTTATGAAAGGTAGATACCCTTTCGCTATAATAAATTTAAAAGTTGATCCTAAAACTATTGATGTTAATGTTCATCCTTCAAAAAAAATAATTAAATTTTTAGATGAAAATGAAATTTATCAAAAAATCTTTAACACTACACAATCCACTTTAACGAAAGAATTTATTATGCCTGTTTTAGAAGTAAAACAAGAGCCTAATACATTCGAGATTTTAGAGATTCCTAACGAAAAAAAAGTAGAAAATTTAAAAAAAGATTTTGATTTTTTTGAAATTAATGATATAAAAAGAGTGGTAGAAATAAAAGAGGAAATTAAAACTTCTTTTGAAAATAATAATAGTTTATTTATCCCTGAAAAACCTATTTTAATTCACACAAGTGAAAATTATATAAAACCTGAGTTAAATAATACTAATATTAAAAATTATGAAAATAAAATAAAAGTAATTGGACAGTTTTCTAAATCTTTTATTTTAGTTGAAGAAAATAAAGACCTTATTATATATGATCAACATATTGTTCACGAAAGAATTCTTTATGAACAATTGAAAAATGAATATCTTCAACATAAAATAGCATCTCAAGCTCTGCTTGTACCTATTAAAGTTTCTTTAAGTATGAAACAGATTGAACTACTAAAAGATAAAAAAGAATTTTTTAATGATTTTGGATTTGAAATCGATCAATTTAATGATTCTGATTTCTTAATTCGGTCTGTTCCTGTTTTAAATACTAAAGATTCTTTTGAAAATATTTTTTTCGAAATTCTTAATGGTTTAAATAAAGTTAATTCTAAAAATGAGGTAATTGAAAACATTATAATTTCTATGTCTTGTAGAGGAGCTATTAAAGCTAATGAAAATTTAACCATTTCCGAAATGGAAGAACTAATATCTCAACTGCATGAAATTGGACGTTTTACATGCCCTCATGGTAGACCAATAACTTTTAAAATAAGTTTATTCGATGTAGAGAAAGGATTTAAAAGAAAATGAATATTAACATTATTTGTATTGGAAAAATTAAAGATAAATACATTCTTGATGGTATACAAGAATTTGCTAAAAGACTCCAAGCTTTTGGTAAGTTGAAAGTAATCGAGTTAAAAGAGGATGGCAATGATTCAAATAGAAATATATCTATTGAAAAAGAATCTAAAGCTATTCTTGAAACTTTAGAAAAAAATAAAGGTTTCAAAATTCTCTTGGATATTAGTGGTAAAAACTACTCTTCTGAAGAGATGGCTAATCATATTGAAAAAATAGGCGTTAATGGAGACAGTACTATTAACTTCATTATTGGTGGATCTTACGGAGTATCTGAAGAAATCAGAAAAATTTCTGATTTAAGATTAAGCTTCTCTAAAATGACTTTTCCACATCAATTAATGAGATTAATACTTATTGAACAAATCTATCGTTGGTTTAGTATCATTAAAAATACTAAATATCATAAATAGTTTTATATTTTATATTTTATTTTTATATTTTATTAGGAGGAAACAATGTATTCACAAGGAGAAACTTTTTATCACAAATTCGATGACGAGGAGTTAGAACTAACAGTTTTAGAAACTCTTATAATAAGAGATAAGGAATATCTTATTACTGAGGATTTTGATGGAACTAACTATATATTTTTATGTGATGAGGATGAAGATTATTTAACATTAATCGATGACACTAACGAAGTTAATACTGTTTTAGATTTTTGGAAAGAAGAGTATTTAGGTGCTGACAGTATTGGTGACTGGGATGATGATGAATACTACGATCGTGAAGATTCTTTTGATCATGATTACTATGATGACATGGGATATGATGATGACGAAAAGGATTATTATTAATGGCTAAAATTATAATTAATAGTAGAGACTCTTTTGATGAAGTAATATCTCAAAAAATGATTGCACAAAAAGTAATAAAGGATGATTTAACTATTTTTTATTATGATAATAAGTTTGGTAAGGGAGAAATAAGAATTTCACCTTCTATAACTCAAATTTTAAGATTCGGTGAAATTGAAAGCAATCTTACTATAAAGCCTTCAGAAAAAACTGAATTTTTATACAACACTTCTTATTTCAAAAAAAACTTTACAATTTCTTGTAAAAAATACATTTATTGTGAAAATAAGTTGACAATTACCTATGTTATATATGATAATAATGTAGAGATAAATCAACTAGAAATTGAGATAATTGAAGTGCTATAAAAGCCAAAATAGAGCAATCTCTTTGCTCTATTTTTTATTAAAGGAGGGGTAATGAAAAAAATATTTTTAATTTCAACAACAAGTTTAGTTCTTTTCAGTTGTAACAATCTTCAAACACAACTGCCTAGACAAAACCAAGTTGTTGTTTCTAGTGTTAACAATCCAGTTTTGCAACAAGATAATTTTTTTCTTAATGAATCTGGAGTGGGATATTTATACGATCTTATAAAAAGAGATATTTCAATGAACTCAATGCGTAATTATTCTCCTTCACAAATAATGTCTCCTATGGAGGTTTACGCTGGTGAAACACTAGTTATTAATAATATTAATGCTGATAGAGTGAAAATCATTTCCTCTCCTATTAAAAATGACTATACTTTCAATATTAATAATGGTATTTTAAGTTTTAATAGTTTGTACCAAGGAGAATATATTGCTGAAATTTATAGAGGTTTTACATATATAGGTAATATTAAAATCAAAAATAAATTGAAATATAATTTTACTGAGAAAGATAATTATGATATAATTTTAAACGGCTACAATAATAATAATTTAGATTTATTGGTAAAAAGTGCACAGCTATATTTAGCAGCTTTTCCTACAAATAGCAAACAAAAAGATGTCTCTTTTATGATACTTGATCTAAGTTCTAAAAATGGAAATCAACTTTTAATCAATAAAGAAGTTCGATATTTAAAAGAAAATTTCTCTCTTAATGAGAACGAAAAAATAAAACTTATTAATTTTGAAGAAAAGAGCTCATCTAATGATTTTGTTGTTAACAATTATTATTTAGATTATAATAGAAATAATTTAAAACTAAATACTACAATAACGAGAATTATTAAAGCTAAAAAAAATGTATCACTTGATGAATTAGAATTTTTAGAAAAATTCTATAGTGATTCTCAAAATTCTGAATTAGCTCTCTTAATAGGTAATTCATATACAAGTAATGGAAATAATGAAAAAGGTAATTACTATTTAAGCTTGGTTGATCCTAGTTATAAAGTAAATACTGTTAATCAAAAATTAACAGATTCAAATTCTGAATCAAATAATCAATTTTCAAGTGATAAAAAAGATGATGAAAATATTTCTAAAGTAGTTTCACCTTCAAGTTCTTCTAGAGATATGGCAAGTGGTATAGAAGCTCTAAATCGTAAAAGTTATAATGAAGCTTTGATTTTCTTTAATAAAGCTGATAATAGTTCTACAAATTCTTCTGAATTAGGTTTCTATCGTGGTAAAACATATTTCTTAATGAATAACTTTGATAAAGCTTTAGTTGAGTTTAACAAAGTAACTAGCAATGATGATAATACATCTGAACTATACTACTCTCTTGGAGTTATTTATCATAAAAAAGGTGAAATTGAAAAAGCTAAAGATTACTTGAGAAAGTCTAGAGAAAATAATCCTAGTAGTACTTGGGGTAGAAAAAGTAGCATTTATTTATTAAAACTATAAATTAAAAAAGGGAGAAAAACTATGGAAAAATACTTTGACAGAGTTGGAAAAGAACGTCTTGTAATGGAACAATGGGATAAAATAAAAGAGATTGAAGCTCTTGGAGTTTATCCATTTGGAAAAAAATATGATAAAGTTCATATGATTGGAGACCTTTTAGTATCTTCTCCAGAAACAGAAACTGCTTTTAAAACAGCAGGAAGAATAATGGGATTCAGAGAGCAAGGTAAAGCTGTTTTTGCTCATATAGAAGATCAAACTGGTAGAATTCAAGTTTATATCAGACAAGATCAAATAGGTGAAGAGTCTTTTGAAATTGTTAAAAAATTAGGAGCTGGAGATATTATAGGTGTCGAAGGTGCTTTATTTATGACTCAAAAAGGTGAATTAACTTTAAGAGTTTCTGGTGTTGAATTACTTTCTAAAAATGTTAGAGCTCTTCCTGAAAAATTCCACGGACTTACTGATGTAGAAACTAGATATAGAAAAAGATATGTTGACCTTATTATGAATAGAGAAGTTAAAGAAACATTCATGAAAAGAGTTAGAATAATAAACGGTATTAGAGAGTTCCTTAACAAAAAGAATTTCTTAGAAGTTGAAACACCTATGATGCATCCT
This sequence comes from Cetobacterium sp., assembly GCA_051658065.1. Taxonomy (GTDB): domain Bacteria; phylum Fusobacteriota; class Fusobacteriia; order Fusobacteriales; family Fusobacteriaceae; genus Cetobacterium_A. The sequence goes on along the minus strand of JBOFLW010000174.1, from coordinate 775 downwards.
ATCGTTGGTGGAGCTGCTGCTAGACCATTTATAACTCATCATAACGCTTTAGATATGGAATTATATTTAAGAATTGCTCCTGAGCTTTACTTAAAAAAATTAATAATTGGTGGATTTGATAAAGTTTATGAAATCAACAGAAACTTCAGAAACGAAGGAATGTCTACTAGACATAATCCAGAATTTACAATGATGGAACTTTACCAAGCTTATGCTGATTATAATGATATGATGGATTTAACTGAAAGTTTATTCCAATATCTTGCTACAGATGTTTTAGGAACTACTACTATTGAATATAATGGAAAAGAAATCAATCTTGATAAATTCTATAGAGTACATATGGTTGATATGATTAAAGAGATTACTGGTGCTGATTTCTGGCAAACTTTAACTGTTGAGGAAGCTAAAGCTTTAGCAAAACAACATCACGTTCAAGTAGCTGATCATATGACTACTGTTGGACATATAATCAATGAATTCTTTGAGCAAAAATGTGAAGAGCACATTGTTCAGCCTACATTTATTTATGGACATCCTGTAGAAATTTCTCCTTTAGCTAAGAGAAACTCTGAAGATGCTAGATTTACTGATAGATTCGAGTTATTCATAGATGCTAGAGAATATGCTAATGCATTCTCTGAGTTAAATGACCCTGCTGATCAAAGAGGAAGATTTGAAGCTCAAGTTGAAGAAGCTTTATTAGGAAATGACGAAGCTACAGCTGTTATTGATGATGACTATATCGAAGCTTTAGAGTACGCTTTACCTCCTA
>JBOFLW010000173.1:0-1439 GCA_051658065.1 Cetobacterium sp. | reverse complement strand
TTTATTGTTTATATTTAATATATTAGCAAATTTAATATATTTTTTCAAGCTTTATAATGTTTTTAGATTATACTAAATCTGAAAGTTTTTCAATATTAATAACTTCTATCTCTTTATCTATTTTTTTGATTAATCCATTAAGTACTTTTCCTGGACCTATCTCATATATAGTACTAACTCCCGCTGCCTTTAAAGATGTTATTGTATCAACCCATTTTACAGGTCCAAAACTTTGTCTATATAGCTCATCTTTTAAATCTTCAACTTTTGTAATCTCAGTAGCTGTTGTATTAGCAATTAACGAGATTAATGAATCTTTAAAACTAAACTCTTCTAGAGCTGTTTTTAGAATCTCTCCAGCTGGCTTCATTAAGCTAGAATGGAATGGTCCTGAAACTGGTAATTCAAGTGCTCTTCTTGCTCCAGCTTCTTTTAATACTATACAAGCTTTTGCAATAGCTTCTTTCTCTCCAGCAATAACAGTTTGTTTTGGTTCGTTAAAGTTTACTGCTTCAACTACACCTTCTACACCTTTTAAAACTTCTACTATTTTATCAGATTCAAGACCTAATATAGCAGCCATACTTCCCGCTACCTCAGAAGAAACTTTACTCATAGCTTTTCCTCTTAAAGATGTTAACTTAACTGCATCTTGCATAGATAAAAATCCAGCTGATCCTATAGCAGCATATTCACCAACAGAGTGACCTGCTACAAAGTTTGGTATGATTCCCTTTTCTCTTAATAACTTTTCTAAAACTAAACTCATAGCAACTATAGCTGGCTGAGTATTTTTTGTATCTTTTAGCTCCTCTTCGCTTCCTTCAAACATAATCTTTTTTAAATCGAAATCTAAAATAGAGAATATTTTATCGAATTCATTCTTAGCTAAATCGTGATTTTCATAAAGTTCTTTTCCCATTCCAACATATTGTGTACCTTGTCCTGGAAAAACAAAAGCTATCTTACTCATATGTACTCCTTTTTATAAATAACATGTGTTTTTTAATATATCATATTATTATTACACTGTCAATTCTAATTTTAATAAGACCATTTTATTATCATTGAAGCGTAAGTTAAACCTGCTCCAAATCCTGTTAAAGCAATCGTATCACCTTTTTTTACTAATCCTTTTTCTAAGGCTTCACCTAGTGCTAAACCGATTGATGCTGAAGATGTATTTCCATACTTATTTAAATTCAAGTAGAATTTATCCATAGGAATTTCCAATCTTTTTGAAGCTGCCTCTATAATTCTAACATTGGCTTGATGTGGGAATACCATATGTAAATCTTCTGCTTTTAATCCTGCAGCATTTAAAGCTTCTAAAGTTGCTTTTGGTAATGCTTTTACTGCAAATTTAAATACATCTTGACCTTTCATTTGTAAGAAGTTTGATCTTTCATCTAAAACCTCTTGGCTTAAAGGTTTTCTTG
>JBOFLW010000172.1:0-2594 GCA_051658065.1 Cetobacterium sp. | reverse complement strand
TTAAGTTGACTAGCACTTATTAAAGCACCTGTATTTCCAGACGATACTGAGGCATCTGCAGTACCTGATTTTACCAACTCTAACGTTCTATTCATAGAAGAATCTTTTTTACTACGAACAGCCACCATTGGGTCATCATGCATCTCTATTATCTCTCTAGCATCAACTATCTCTATTCTATTTTTATCATATGTATATTTTTTTAATTCATTTTCTATTTTTTCTTTTTGTCCAACAAGGATAACAGTTATATCTTTAATTTCAGCTAAAGCTTCTACTGCTCCTTTTACTGGCTCAAGAGGGGCAAAATCTCCACCCATAGCATCTAAAGCGATTCTCATATCTTCTCCTCTATAACAATATATAATTACTATTATAGCATATTTTGAAAAATAAAAAAAAGCAAGATTTAACTATCCCGCTTTTTTTTATAAGATATTACTCTACTTCTGTAGCTAACACTTGCTTTCCGTTATAATCTCCACATGCAAGACAAATTCTGTGTGGTCTTCTTGGTGCTCCACATTTGTTACAAGTTGCTAGTGTTGACCCTTTTAATGCGTCGTGAGATCTTCTCATGTTCTTTTTAGCTTTTGAAGTTTTCTTCTTAGGTACTGCCATCTTAGTTTCCCTCCTAATACAATCATATTTAAATTTAAAGTTTTATGTCTAATAATTGCTGCCATCTTGGATCTACATCTTCTTTTGAGTATTTATCCACTTCAGAAGTATCTGAACACTCAGGAAGACATGTCTCGTATTGTGACAAATCAAGTATTATATATTCTCTTACCAGATCAGAGACTTCTATCTCGCTGTTAACAGCTTCTTCAAAGTGTACATCTCCAAACTCTTCTTCTGGTTTCAGGCTTGATGTATATTTAGAATATTCTTTTGGATCTAGATACTCTCCTTTAAAATCACCTTGGATTAAAGGTTCTATCTCCACCAAACATCTAACACATTCTAACCTCAGTACTGCTCTATAAGATCCTTCTATTATATAACTATTTCCTTCTTTGTAAGCTTTTCCTCTAACAGTTATACCTTCTGGAATATCAATAGAGTCCATAGTTTTTTCAACATAATCAAAGGTAACCTCTGACTCATTAATAATTTCACTTAGTTTGATTATCAATGTTATCCTCCTTATAATTACAATACCTTAATATTTTACTAGTTTTTTTAGAGGTTGTCAAGTAATTTTTCTTAACAACCATTTAGAATTTTATACGTTGAATAAAAATTCCATTAAGTCTCCATCTTTTACGATGTATTCTTTTCCTTCAAGTCTTAGAACTCCTGCTTCCTGAGCACCTTTCCAACCTGACTGTTTTATGAAATCTTCAAATCCTACAACTTTAGCTCTGATAAATCCTCTTTCGAAATCCGTATGAATTTCTCCAGCTGCCTTTGGTGCAGTGTCTCCAACTTTGATAGTCCATGCTCTTACTTCTTTAACTCCTGCAGTAAAGTAAGTTTGTAATCCTAGAAGTTTAAATCCAGCTCTTATAAGTCTGTTTAATCCAGGTTCCTCTACTCCTAAAGCTTCTAAGAACTCTTTTCTGTCCTCTTCTTCCATCTCTTGTAGCTCAGATTCTACTCTTGCCGAAACAATTGCAACCTCTGCTCCTAAAGTAGCTGCATACTCTCTTACTTTCTCTACAAACTCATTTCCAGTAGCTAAATCATCTTCTGAAACATTAGCTGCGAACATCATTGGTTTTTGAGTTAATAGTTGGTAAGCTTTTATTAACTCTAACTCTTCTGGAGTGAAAGCTAATGTTTTTAATAATTTATATTCATCTAAGTGAGCTTTACACTTTTCTAAAACAGGCATAAGTGCTATCGCTTCTTTATTCTTTGCTTTAAATAATTTTGATTGCTTCTCAATAGCTTTTTCTACTGTTTCCATATCCGCTAAGATAAGCTCTCCATTTATAATTTCGATATCTCTTATTGGATCTACACTTCCACTTACATGAATAATGTTTTCATCTTCGAAACATCTAACAACTTGACAAATTGCAGCTGTAGTTCTTATATTTGATAAGAATTTGTTTCCTAAACCTTCACCTTTTGCTGCTCCTTCAACTAAACCAGCAATATCAACGAACTCAACTGTTGCATGTTGAACTCTTTGAGGGTTGATTATTTTAGATAATTCATCTAATCTTGAATCTGGAACTGTTACCATTCCTACATTTGGTTCTATTGTACAGAACGGGTAATTTGCCGCTTCTGCTGCTCCAGCTTTTGTTATTGCATTAAACAGAGTTGACTTTCCTACATTTGGAAGTCCTACTATACCTATACCTATCATTTTAGAGATTCCTCCTGAAATTATATTTTACTTTAGATTTTAGCATATATATAGTCTTTTGTAAATAAAAAAACCCTCACATTAAATGTGAGAGTTCCATTTTTTAAGCCTGTTCTTCTACAGATGTCTGAACAGTTGTTTTCTTTAATCTTACTTTTGGTTCACTAGGTAATCCAAATCTTGGAATAAATCTATCTAATCCAGTTAAAGTTCCAATTAGTATTGTTGAAACTGCTATTATTGCTAAGAAATTATATTTAATTATATCCAT
>JBOFLW010000171.1:0-5951 GCA_051658065.1 Cetobacterium sp. | reverse complement strand
GGTGAATAAGTCATTCCTGGTGTATAAGGTACTCCTCCAATACTAGTGATAACTTTTGATCTCTCTAACACTGGTGGGTAAGGTGTGAATATAACTTCATTTGATATATCTGTTTCTCCATTTGCTGTTAATGAAGCTGTATTTTTTATAACTGATTGTGGGAAGTTTTTATTAGTCATATCCCCTGCAGTTATTTTAGCTCTAATTGTAATTGTTACTGTTTCATTTGCTTTTAAGCTTGTTACAACTTTAACATTCTCAACACTTGGTATAACTAATGCTGCTGGTGCTTGAGTTATTGGTCCTGCTGTTCCATCTGAATAAACGATACTGTCTATCGACCATTGTGAATATGCAGGTATATTATCTCCTCCACTTCCACCAACCAATATATCTTTTATCTTATCCTCTATTGTTACTGATGCAGTTGCATTCTCTCCATTCTTAACAACGATTTGATATAAGATAGTATCTTCTAACCAGTATTTAACTGGTCCATCTGTAAATCCTGATCTTTCTCTTAAATTGTTTTGTAATTTAGTTATCGTTAAATCTGTTGCTTTCGGCTTTGTTACAACTTCATTACTAGGTTTTTCTGTTGTTGGATCGTTTGGCTTGTCTGGATCATATTTATAACTTGCCTTATTTAATATATCCGTTGTTGTATTCGGTTTTAATTTAGCAACTATAGTAAATTCTATTCCAGACATTGGAGCTAGAGATACTCTTGCATCTAAATTAACACCCGATGCTAATGGTGTTGAAGCTGTTAAAACATTTGTACCTAATACAACTGTTCCACTTCCTGCTGATGGAGCTGCACTTACTGTCCATCCTGGTTCAAATGCTGGAACTACATTCCCTCCAATAGTAGCAGTTACTGCATCTATCGCATCTGTTACTCTTATTCCATTTGCCCAACCTGTTCCAGTATTTCCAACAGTGATTTTATATGTTAAAGTATCTCCTGAAATATATGTTGATTTATCTACTGTTTTTAATATCTGTACATTTGCTGGTAAAGGATTTACTGTTGTTGTATTATCAGATTTCTCCTCTACTATTGAAACCTCTGCAGAGTCTAAAATATCTGCTACGTTTGTTATTTTTCCTGTTGCCAATGGAGCTATTGTAGCTTCTAATATTACTATTACAGTTCCACCAGGAGCTATATCTCCTTTTGCCTTATATCCATCGTCATAAGGTGTAATACGAGTAAATGTTGCTGGTAAAACATTTAATTGAGTTATCGGTCCAGTAAATGCTGGTCCTACAGTTCCATCTGCTAACTCTGTAGTTACTTTATTTAAATTATCCACTATAAAGATGTCATTTAAATATCCTGATCCTGTATTTTTTACAGTCAGTGTGTAGATAAGTTTTCCACCAGGTGTATATTCAACTTTATTAACTGTTTTAGTTAATTCTCCTATTCCTGGAAGTGGTGTTAATGTAACTGTTTTTGGTCCTAAATCTTTTCCATTATATGATGCTTCTGCTGTATTAACTATATTTCCTACTGCTAATGGATTAGCTTTTCCTTTTATTCTGACAATGAAAATCTCGTTAGGTCCTAAAGTTACTTTACCTGAACTTATATCTCCACCTGTACCTATTCCTGTTGCTGAATATTTTGTAGCATCTCCACTTACAGTAACAATCTCTAAAGTCCAACCAGGTTGTAAGGCGTCTACTAATCCTCCTGCTGCTGATTCAACTTTTATTCCACTAATTATATCTTTTAAGTCAATATCTTTAGCGATTGCATCTGGACTATTATTTGTTAAAAATAATCTAAATCCTATATCTCCACCAGGAGTATAAGTTGTAACTCCAGCTACTAATGGTAATTTATCGAATTTAACATCCGCTATTTTAGGATTTATTGGATCAGTTGGTTTATCTTCTCCATTAATTTTTGCTATATTTGTTATTGTTCCAGCGGCTAAAGTAGATGTTGTTGCTTTAATTGTTATCTCTACTTTTCCTGATGGAGCAATATCCACTTCTGTATCAATATTGTTATTATCAACTAATTGATTTTGTAAAATAGTTTGATTATTAAATTCTGGTTTACTATGAGTTATCGCAGTTGTTATAGTCCAGTTAACAAATGCTTGTCCCAATGTTCCATTTAATAATGTTGTTTTAATCTCTCCGATTTTATCAACTATTTTAATATCATTACCATAACCGTCTCCAGTGTTTTCAATTGTCAGCTTATATTCTACAACCTCATTTGGTCCGTAGATTTTATTTGCTGGTGAAATCAACTCTTTTTTAGAAGTGATTAATGGTAATTTTGGATTTATTGGATCTGATGGATAATTCTTACCATCTACTACCGCTATATTTGCAGGTATAGTTCCAATTGCTGATTTTACTATGTTACCTTCGATTGTATAAACAATTTTATCTCCTGGTGCAAAGTCAACTTCAACTTGTAAATTTGTAGTTGAATTTCCAAGTACTGGTTTTATATCTGTTAAAATAGGTTTTGATACTGTATTACTAACTACGGCTGCTGATATAGCTACATTTTCTAACGCTTTACCATTAGCATCTCCTGTTAAACTTGTTACTATAGCATCAACATTATCTCCAATTCTCAAGTTATTGAAGAAACTTTTTCCTGTATTTTCAATCACAACAGTATACTTTACGCTATCTCCTGGATTGTAAGTCTTTCCTGTTGTAAATTCTACTCCATTCAATTCAACTAAAGTTTTCTTAACTGTTATTGTTGGTGGTACTGGGTTTAAATCAACTGATTTATTGTTGTTATTATCATAAGTTGACGTATTTGTAAATTTACCTATCAGGTTATCTTTTAAAGTTCCTGAAACTACAAATTCAACCCATCCTCCTGGTGCTATTGTTACAGTTCCAACTAAATCTATTGTTTGATTTAGTGTTCCAACTGTTGTAACATTTCCACCCGAAGTTAAAACTGTTGCTGTATAACTTGCGAATACTGGTGCTGTCGGAATTGCCCCTGAACTAGCTGTTTCAGCTATCTCTGCAACAATATTATTAATTATATCTTTATAATTTTTTGAAGCACTTATTCCTAATCCTGTATTCTCTACTCTCATTTTGTAAACTATTGATTCTCCTGGTAAGAAAGTAGTTTTTGGTGTTGTTCCATCAGCTTCAAAAACTTTTTTAGTATGATTTATCGTAGCGTTTTGAGGACTTGAAGTTACTGATGATTTTAAACCATTTAAACTTGCAGTATTTGTTATATTTCCAACTGCATTTTCATTTACCTTTGCTTTGATAATATAAACAATCTCTCCACCTGGATGTAAATCCATAGTTGCTGTAATTGATGGTTTTAGGACCGTATTCTGAATTACAGTCCCTAAAGGTATAGAGTTATTTATATCAGGAACTGTTGAAACTCCCGTTGCACTCGTTCTAGTTACTGTCCAACTATCAAATGCTGGTCCTGTTACTCCAGTCGTTGCATAGTTTGTCATAATAGAACCAATCTCATCTAAGAATATTCCGTTATTTAAAATTCCTTTTCCAGTGTTTTTAAGTGTTACTTTATACTCTATAAATCCACCTGGCATATATCTATTCTGAATCTCTGATGTTCCATCTGGTTTATAGAATTTCATTACTTCTTTTTTAATTTCTGGTTTATCTATTGAAGGCCCAAGCTGATTAGATACAGCATCTCCATCTACAATAGCTGTATTTGTAATCAGTCCTACTGCTTTATCTGCTACTTTAGCTTTAATTTTGTAAATTACACTTCCACCAGTTGGAATATCTGGTGTTGCAGTTAATTTACCTGCAACTATAACTGGATTTCCTAAATTAGCTTTAAATCCAATTGCAGTACTATTAACTAAATCTACAGATATATCTGTTAATGCTGGTGTAATAACTGCTCCAGTTGAATCTACTACTGAAATTCCAGTAAAATCATCTGTTACAGGTATATCTTGAGCATTTCCATTACTATTATTTCTAATTGTAATTGTATAAGTTATAAATCCACCTGGCTCATACTTGCTAGGTAAAACACTTTTCGTATTCTGTAAGTTCCATCTGAATGGTACAGTTACTAAACCACTATTATCAATTGTTCCGTATGCATCTGGTCTAACTAAACCTTCTATTACATATTGAACTTTTTCTCCTGGTTTAACATCTACAGTTCCTATTAAATTTTCATTATTACTAATACCACCTGTAAATACTTCTTCTGTTCCATCTGTTTCATTTGTTACAATTTTTTTAACAGTGAATACTCCATTGAATGGATTCCCCATTGTTCCGTCTATCAATTCAATTTGTAAATCTTTCACCAATTCACTTATTGAAATATTGTTTTGATATCCTGGTCCTGTAGAATCTACAGTTATTGTATATTTTATAGTATCTACTCCTGGGATATATACTGCTTTATCAACTACTCTAGTTATTCCTCCACCCGGTGGAATAATATTGTGCTGCACAGAACTTGTACCTATCTCGTTAGCTCCCTCAAACACTTTTGCCACATTTGTAATCTGAGGTGAAACAACTCTCGGATTTACTTTTGCTACAATTTTATATGTCATAGTAGAGTTTGCTGGAATTGTTACTGTGTCATTTAAATCTGTTTTTGCACTTCCAAAAGGTGTTGTTGGGTCTGAACTCAATCCTTTAAATATATTCCAAGTATCAAATGCTGGTTGATTAAGCATATCTGTTACATTATCTACCGCTAAATCATTTGCATAAGTTACTAAAATTGTACTCAGGGAATCTTTTACAACAACTTCTTTTGCTGTACCTAATCTATTAGTTACATCTATAAAGTAAGTAATTGTTCCATCTGGTGCAAAAGTAGTGCTATTACTTCTTTTGTTAAAATCAATTAGATTTCCTGTATCTCCTGTTTTTGTTATTGTAGCTGATGTTGTTGTCGTTAAATTATTTTGAGTGTCTGTTACCTCTACAGTGTTTGAAACTGTATTTCCTGTATAACCAGCTTTTACTCTAGCTACAACCGTATATTCAACATTACCACCTGGTGCAATATCAACTACTGCATTTAAGTTAGTATTTATTGAACCTGTTATTCCTGTTGTAGTTCCAGTTCCTGTAGCCACTCCTGTTATACTTATATCTTCAAAATATGTTGTATTTAAACTATCTTTAATTAGTGCATCATTTGCATATCCAGGTCCAGAATTTGTTACAGTTACTTTAAATGAAACTGTATTACCTGGAGTAAATGTTCCAACTAATGCTGTTTTTGTTGTATTTAAACTTGGGAATTTTGGTGTTGTTGTTGCTGACGCTTCTAGAGTATCTGCTTTTGCTGTATTTGTTATTGGACCATAAAGAACTGCAGATGCTGTTGATGTCTTTAAAGTCGCTTTAATTTTATACGTTACAGAACCACCTGGAGATATATCTACAGTATCTGATAAATCTGTAGTTATAGGTCCTGTTAAAGTTGTTTTAGTTTCTGTTCCAACTAAAATAGGTTTATCTATCGTCCAACTAACAAATGCGTTTGTTGGTAATCCAGTTCCTAAAAGAGCTGCTGTTGCTGCAGAGATTTTATCCTCTACTTTTACTCCAAGTGCTACTCCTGCTGTTGCTGAGTTACTTACAACTACATCATACTCTATAATTGTTGTATCTCCTGCTGAGTAAACTGCTGTTGGAGTCGATTTACCTATACTTATTTTTGAAGATTTTGTTAATGATCCTTTATCAGAATATACCGCTCCATTTACTGTAGCCAAGTTTTTGATTGAACCTTTCGCTTTAGGATTCAATGTAGCAACTATTGTATATGTTATTCTTCTATTTGGACCTAATACTGCATTTGTTATATTTAAATCCGCTGTTGGCAGATATGTTCCTGCACTTGTTGGGTCTGACGGGCTAGTTACCAATGTTGGAGTAGCTGTAGATATATCATATATCTTTGAAGTTAT
>JBOFLW010000170.1:0-12263 GCA_051658065.1 Cetobacterium sp. | reverse complement strand
GTTGGAAAAAATAACCAAACAATAGGAGTAGGAGCAGGTCAGATGAATAGAGTAGGAGCAGCTAAAATAGCTTTAGAGCAAGGTGGAGAGAGATGTAATGGTTCTGTAATGGCATCTGATGCATTTTTCCCAATGGCTGATACAGTAGAGTTAGCAGCAAAGTATGGAATAAAAGCTATTATTCAACCTGGTGGATCAATAAAAGATGCACTATCAATAGAAGAGTGTAATAAACATGGAATAGCAATGGTATTTACAGCAGTTAGACATTTTAAACACTAATTTTGGAGGAGTTTATGAAAGTTCTTGTAATTGGAAAAGGTGGAAGAGAGCACACAATAGCATGGAAAGTAAAGCAGAGTGAATTAGTAAAAGAGGTATTTATAGCTCCTGGAAATGTAGGAATGGAAAACGTAGGGAAACTAATCAATATATCGGATGAATCAATAGAAGAGTTAGTTCAATTTGCATTAAAAGAAAAAATAGATTTAACTATAGTTGGACCAGAAAATGTTTTAGCTTTAGGAATAGTTGATGAATTTGAAAAACATGGACTTAAAATATTTGGACCAACAAAGGCTGCCGCAAGAATAGAATCTAGTAAAGATTTTGCAAAAGAGCTTATGAAAAAATATGATGTTCCTACAGGAGCTTATGAAACTTTTAGAGAGTTATCTCTAGCGAAAGCTTATGTTGAAGAAAAAGGTGCTCCAATAGTTATAAAAGAGGATGGTTTAAAAGCTGGAAAAGGAGTAACGGTAGCATTTTTTAAAGATGAAGCAATTGAAGCTTTAGAGATAGCGTTCAGTATTCCTGGAAATAAAGTTGTTATAGAGGAGTATCTAGATGGATTTGAATTTTCTATAATAGCTTTAACAAATGGAGATATAGTTATTCCTTTAGAAGTAGCTCAAGACCACAAAAGAGCTTATGATAATGACGAGGGACCAAATACAGGTGGAATGGGTGTATATTCTCCTGTTGATAAGATAGATTCAAAAATAATAGATGAAACAGTTAACAAAATATTAAAACCAATGGCTTCAGGAATGAAGAAAGATGGTATTCCTTTTAAAGGATTCCTTTTTGGTGGAGTGATGTTAACAAAAGAGGGTGTAAAAACTATTGAATTTAATGCAAGATTTGGAGACCCAGAAGCTGAAGGAATACTTCCAAGATTAAAATCTGATTTTGTAAAAGCAATTTTAGATTTAATGGATGAAAAAGAGGTAGAGTTAACTTGGGACGATAGATATACTGTAGCAGTAGTTATGGCTTCAGAAAATTATCCAAAATCTTCAACTATAGGAAGTGAAATTGAAATTCCAGAAAATTTAGAATCATTAGTTTTCCATATGGGAACTAAAATGGAGAATGAAATTTTACAAACAAATGGAGGGAGAGTTTTATCTGTAGTTGCTTTTGGAGAGAGTCTAGAAGAAGCTAAAGAAAAAGCATATTCTGATGTAAAAAAAATAAAATGTAAAAAAATGTTTTTTAGAAATGACATAGGTTCAAAAATGTGTTATAATAACAAAAATAAATAAAAAAAGACCTGCACAGTGATTATAAAAAGTGCAGGTCTTTATTTAAAACATTGAAAAATTTGGAGGGAATAGGAAATGATGAATGGAAAAATAATAAAAGAAGCGATTACGTTTGATGATGTACTACTAGTTCCAGCAAAATCAGAGGTATTACCACATGAAGTTAGTTTGAAAACAAGACTTACTAAGGATATCGAATTAAATATTCCAGTTCTAAGTGCTGCAATGGATACAGTAACAGAGGGAGATTTAGCAATAGCTTTAGCTAGACAAGGTGGAATCGGATTTATTCATAAAAATATGAGTATAGAAGATCAAGCTGCTGAAGTAGATAGAGTAAAAAGAAATGAAAGTGGAATGATAAAAAATCCAGTAACTCTAACAAAAGATTCAACAGTATGGCATGCTGAAGAGATTATGAGAAGATATAAGATTTCGGGATTACCAGTAATTGAAGCTGATGGATCATTAATAGGAATAATAACAAATAGAGATTTAAAATATAGAAAAGATATGGATCAATTAGTAAGTGACATAATGACAAAAGAAAATTTAGTAACGGCTCCAGTGGGAACAACTTTGGACCAAGCTAAGGATATATTACTTGAAAATAGAATTGAAAAATTACCAATAGTAAATGAAGCAGGAAAATTAAAAGGATTAATAACAATAAAAGATATAGATAACTTAGTTGAATATCCATTTGCTTGTAAAGATTCTCAAGGAAGATTAAGAGTAGGAGGAGCAGTTGGAGTAGGAGCAGATACTTTAGATAGAGTAAAAGCTTTAGTAGAAGCAGGAGTAGACATAATAACAGTTGACTCAGCTCATGGACATTCAAAAGGTGTTATGCTAAAAATAAAAGAGATAAGAGAAGCTTTTCCAAAATTAAATATAATAGGTGGAAATATAGTAACAGCAGCAGCAGCACTAGATTTAATAGAGGCAGGAGTAAATGCTGTTAAAGTAGGAGTAGGACCAGGGTCTATATGTACAACGAGAGTTGTTGCAGGAGTAGGAGTTCCACAACTGTCAGCTGTTAATGATGTATACGAAGTTTGTAAAACAAGAGGAATTGGAGTTATTGCAGATGGAGGTATAAAATTATCTGGAGATATGGTAAAAGCTTTAGCTGCAGGAGCTGATTGTGTAATGTTAGGTGGGCTTTTAGCAGGAACAACAGAAGCACCAGGAGAAGAGATAATTTACGAAGGAAGAAAATATAAGGTATATGTTGGAATGGGATCAATGGCAGCTATGAGAAGAGGTTCTAAAGATAGATACTTCCAAAATGATGCTAAAAAACTTGTTCCAGAAGGAATAGAGGGAAGAGTTGCATATAGAGGAAGTTTAAAAGATGTTGTCTTCCAAATGTGTGGAGGAGTTAGAGCAGGAATGGGTTATTGTGGAACTCCGACAATTGAAGATTTAAAAGTGAATGGTAAATTTGTGAAAATAACAGGAGCAGGATTAAAAGAAAGTCATCCTCATGATATTATAATAACAAAAGAAGCACCAAACTATTCTAAATAGATACAAAATAATTGACTTTACAGCTTTGATTGATTATAATGAAAGAAAAACTTCGTTATATGGCAAAATAGAGGAAACTCTATGACGCAAAGCTACAGGGTCTTTAAAATGACAGCCAGCTGCAATAGTCTTTTATGGATTATTGCAGCTTTTTATATTGTTTTGAAAGGGAGGAATTAATGAAAAAAATAATAACATTTATGTTATTTTTAAAAAGTATAACTTTTTCAATTGAGAATATAGTTATAACAGCACCATCAAATAGAACGGATATGTATCTATATAAAAATTTAGAAATTGGCGAATATAAAGGTGTCTATGTTGATTTATTTGAAACCATTTTAAAAAAAGAGAATCTAGCCATTGGATTAGATTCAGATGATGGAGATGTAATTTTAAGAACAATTAAAACTGATGCAGGAGCATTGGAGTATAATTATATAGAAACACCTATGGTCTATAGAATTGGTATCATAGGAAATAAAAATTCAGAATTATCAAAGTTACTAGAGATGAAAAAAATAAAAGTAGCACATATAAATGGACACCATGGATTGAGAGAGTTAAAAGAAAGATATAAAGAGCTGGATATCGAAAGAGTAGAAGTGAAAAATATAGATGAAGGTTTTGAAAAACTAAACAATAAAGAAGTAGAAATTTTATTAGTTCAAGATTGGTATGATAAAAATTTAGGAGATGTTGATTATAAAGTTTTAGAAAATATAAGATATAATGAGCAGATAGCAGTTTTAAAAAATAGAAATGATATATCCGCAGAAATTTTGTTGAATTTAGAAAAAATAAAAGAAGAAAAACTTCAAGAAATATTGAGTAGTAACAGAATTGAATTTTATAAATATTTATTAAAATATACCCCGAATTATGAAAAAGTTTTAAAAAACTATAAAGAGATTAGGGTAAAATTAGGAAAAGATAAATTTATGTTACCATTTTATTATAAACAATCAAACGAGTATAAAGGTTTGACGATAAATTTGATAAAAGAATTAGAGAAAATTTTAGATATTCCATTTGTTTTTATTCAAGATGGAACGAGTGATTTAGATGGGATAGTAATAGAAAATCCATTAAACAAATCAACTACTAATTATACAAATCCTTATTATGAAATGAAATTATCTGTTGCAAATAGAAAATCAGATGGTTTTATTCAAAATGTATCTGATTTAGATAAAAATAAAATAATAGTCTTGAAAAATGATTATAGTGAAGTTTATATGAAAAAAATATTAAAAGATATAGAGATAATAGAGGTTGAAACATACGAAGAGGGTCTTCAAAAGTTATTGAATCAAGATGGTGATTATTTAATAGGATATTTAAATATATTGACAGGAGCAATAAGTAATAATTATTTAGATGACAAAATAAAAATAGCAAGTATTTTAAATGAATCTTTTGGTGTTAGCTTAGGAATATCAAAAGATAAAAAAGAGCTTTCAAGTTTAGTAGAAACGATTTTAGAAAGTTTTACAATTGATAAAACTATAATCGATAATGATTTATTAAAAAACTCAATAGTAACTCAAAATTATAAAATGATTATGAAAATATCAATACCAGTTTTATTATTTATAATAACTTTAATTTTATTAATTATTAAAGCTGAAAAAAATAGAAAAAAAGCTGAAGAGTTAAGTTTTTCACTTATTGAGGTATTAGAAATGGCAAATCAACTTAATGATGAAGATACAGGAGATCACGTTAAAAGATTGGGAATGTATTCAACTTTATTATCAGAAAAAGCAAATATTTCGAAAGAATTAAGAAATAATATTCAGAGATTTGCTTCTTTACATGATATAGGAAAAGTTGTAATACCTGCTGAAATATTAAAAAAACCTTCAAAATTAACAGAAGATGAATTTAACAAAGTTAAAGAACATGTTAATATAGGTTATGATCTTGTTAAAAAATTAAAATTAGGAAGTGTTGCAGAAAACATTGTTAAATACCATCATGAAAAATGGGATGGAACAGGTTATCCTTCTGGAATAAAAGAGGATGATATTCCATTAGAGGCTAGAATTGTTTCTTTAGTAGATGTTTATGATGCTTTAAGGCAAAAAAAATTCCATAGAGATGCTCTATCACATAAAGAAGCAATCAGTTTGATAGAAGAGGATAAAGGAGTGAGTTTTGATCCTGAATTAGTCGAAATATTTATTAAAAATAATAAAGAGTTTGAGAAAATTTATGAAGAAAATAAAGAATCGTTAAATTTAGCAACAGAATTTTATTCTGCTATAAAAAATAATAAATAGTTTTAAGAGGTGAAAGCGTTGAAGAAATACATATACTTAATTCTGTTTATATTTAAAGTTAGCTTATCTTTAAGCCAATCGACTTTAAATTTTGACACTATTCAATTAGATGAGTACTCGGGAGATAGAAAAATAAAAAGTGATAAATTAAAAATAGTTCAGGCTATAAAAATATCGACAATAGACCCTATTTATATAAAAGATCAATACTCTGTAAGAGTTGTTCCTTATCTTTATGATACTCTTTTTGTTTACAACGATGAAGGTGAGATTGTACCTAATTTAGTAGATGCATGGAGCTGGAAAGATGATGGAGTTTTAGAATTGCAATTAAAAGAAAATATTCAATTTTCGAACGGAGACGAGCTTTTAGCTGTTGATGTTAAAAAATCAATAGAAAGAATGTTAGAGTATGGAATATTTAAAGATTTTTTTAGTGATATTGAAGCTGTAAAAATTGTGGATGAAAAAAAATTAGAAATAAAATTAAAAAGAAAGAATAGAATGTTTTTATCAATGTTAACTTATTACATGTGTTCAATAACAAAAAATATAAATGAAACTTTATATGGAACAGGACCTTATACTTTAGAAAAAATAACAAATAAAAGTGTAAATTTTTCTAGAAATGATACTCATTTTAAAAATTATGATAGACCTAAAAAAGTAGAAATTGTAGCAGAAATAAGTGAGCGGAAGAGAGCAATTTTATATTTTAACGAAGAGGTAGATGTTGTTTTAGATGCAACTTTAAAAAAAATAACGGATTGGAAAAAAGAGGGACTTGTAAATAAAAATGCAATTGCTCAAAAAGAAAAAGAGTTGGATACAGTTGCAATAATGTTTGGAAATAAAGATCATAAATTTGAAAAAAGAAATGTTAGAAAAACGATACTATCTTTAATTAATAAAGAGGAATTGATAGAAGGTATATTTTCAGAAAAAAGAGCACAAACATTTTTTCCAACAGAGTTATTTTCTGCAAATTTATCAAAAGTTTCTGATGAGAAAAGAATACATTTTAATTTAGAGAATCAAAAAATATTGAAAAACGAAATAGAAATTATGATATTGAATGATGATCAATCTATAAAGATAGCTAATAATTTGAAAATACAACTTGAAAAAAATGGAATTAAAACTAAAATTATACCTCATCAACAAGAAGCATATTTGATGAAACTAGAAAAACGAAATTATGAATTAGCAATATCTAGTATAACATTTGATAAAAATTATTTAGTTTATAATTTAGGTAAAATAATAAAGTATGATATAAGAGATAAAGAGATGTATAATGCAATTTTACCATTTTTAGAATTATTAAAAAATGAAAAAGATTCTGCAAACAGAGAACAAATTTATGATAAGATAGTATATCTGATATCAAAAGATGTACCTTATATTCCTTTAATCCACAGAGAAAAGGTATCTATAAGTAGACAATTTTTAAATGATTAAAATGTGAAAAATAGAGGGGGATAGTTTGAAAAAAATTATATTTCTATATATACTAATTACTGTACATATATTTGGAAAAGTATCATCATCTTCGAATAGAATTTTTGAAAGAAGAGAATTGATAGGAGGGATAACACAAAACCAAATTTTTGTATCATCAACAATAAAATTAACAGGGTTGGGAAATATAGATAAAATAACTTACGATTTTGAAAGATTTGGTAGAGATTATTTTATAAATAACTCAGGGGAATCAGTGCAATCAATAAAAATAAAAACATTAGAAATTACATCTTCAGATAGTTATGTAAACAAGGAAAAACAAGAAATAACTAATTTTAATGGGAATTTACAATTTAAAGTAATTGGAATTGTAGAAATAAAATCAGATGACAGATTATCAGGAATCTATAGAAGTCCAAATATAACATTGATATTGAACAGTGA
This sequence comes from Cetobacterium sp., assembly GCA_051658065.1. GTDB lineage: Bacteria > Fusobacteriota > Fusobacteriia > Fusobacteriales > Fusobacteriaceae > Cetobacterium_A. Next base: position 4,990 of record JBOFLW010000170.1, on the reverse strand, counting down.
AAAAGGAAATAATAAAGATGAAGAGGTTAGAATTTCATTGGAGTATGAATTGCATATTTTGAAACCACTAAAAATAAAAACAACTCAAATGGATTTAGGAGTAGGAGTTCAAGGACAAGAGATGTCAACTTTTGAAGGAACACCAGGTTATTTAGAAATAGAGGGTGAAGTTAATAGAGGAATAAATATTTCATATCCAAAAGAAGTTGAAATTTATAATTTAAATAAAAATGGACAGTTGAAAGTTTTTATAAGTACGCCAGAGCTACAAAAATTAAATGAGGAAGAATATTCAGCTACCATAAATAGCAATGATAAAATTAAAATAAAATTTTTAGGGAAAATAACTGATACTAAAAATTCTCCTCCAGGCAAATATGAAGGAAGTTTTGTAATTAGGGTTAGGTATGATTAATGAAAAAATTAAAAATTGAAAACTTAATTTTAGTTTTGATTTTTTTAATTTTTGTTTCAACTAAAGTATTTTCTGAAGATAATCCGCAATACGATGAAGCTTATATAGAGATTAAGAGTAAAAGTTTAAAAGATGATTTTTTCATGGTTAGATATGATTATGAAAATGAAGATGTTTTTGTGCCGATAAAAGGGTTGTTTTATTTTTTAGAGATATACTCTATAAAAATAGATTTAGATAAAAAAAGAGTTGAATATGAAATTGATAATGTTAAAACTAAAGTTCAAATTAAAGGTGGAAGCAGTTTTGTTTTAGATGATGAGCTATATATTAACTTAAAAGGTATTGAAGAAAGTTTCAATTTTGGTGATTTGAAATGGTCGGGGCAAGATTTGAAACTAATATTAACTCCAAATTTTATTTTACCATTTGAAATAAGAGAAAAGGGTAAAGTTGAAAGAATAAGATTAAACGATAAAAAAGAGGGTATGAAATTAGAATTGGTCAAACCAGAGAAAAAAATTATAGCACCAGGATTGTTAAAATTAAGATATTCAACTAATGATGTTCAAAACTCAGAGGTTTTTTATTTTGATATGGAATATGGAACTCAGTTTTTATACAGTGATTTTTATATAAATTACAATTTAGAACCAGAAGGAGAAATAAAAACATATAACTTTACATACAACAATGTTTATAAAGAAAATGATTTTATTGTTGGAGATTTTTATATTAGAACTCCAGATTTTTTAAATATTGATAGCTCTGTGAATGGTTTTAGTTTTGGAGAGAAAAATACGTATAGTTCAACATTAGGCAATATTACAACAATAAAAGGAGAGGCTCAAGGAGCAGACGTAATTGAACTTTATCAAAACGGGATATTGCTAGATTATCAAAGACCATCTCAAAAAGTATTTATATTTGAAATAAGAGATAGAAGTTTTAGTGGAGAATACACTCTTAAAATCTATTATCAGAATGGACAAATAGAAAATAGAAAAGTCTTTACAGTTGGAGATGCACGATTACTTAATAAAAATGAATGGAGTTATAATGTTCAAGTTGGTAAAACTAAGGAGTATGACCAAACTCAAACTGTAAATGAAGTAGGTTACGGTTTGTATAAAAATTTAAGCTTAGGAATAGGTGTTTTAAATTTAAAGTCAGATGAAAATAGAGAATATAATTTACTAAAAAATGAAGTTATATATAGAATGGAATTTTCAAATTATCCACTTCTGATAAATTTTCAAAATTTTTACGAATATAAAGTTGAAGAAAATAGTTATGAAGTTAGAATAAATCAAAAAATAAAAAATTATATTTTAACATCAGAACATTTTAAATATTCAGAGTATCTATCTCGTGAAGAGAATGTGAAAGAATATAACTCTGTAGGAGTAACAAGAGATTTTTTACTTACTAGAATAGGATTGGGTTATCAAGAAAAAATAAGTTTTTTAAATTCTGAAAAAAGTAAAGGTTACTATGTTAATTTTGAAAATAGAAATTTTAAAAATTTATCACTTTTTTTAGATATGGAAATGAATTATAATGAAAATAATGACAAAGAATTGTTGATTAATCCAGGAGTTAGTTATGGAGGCTTATCTGATTATACAATAATATTTCAAACAAATTTGTATGGAGATAAAAGTTTTGAAGTGGATTACTCTTTAAAAGTTTTAGGAAAAAGAAAAACCATAAAAAATACAAATGTAGAATATATAACTGCAGCAGAGTTAAGATATGACGAACAGAAAAAAACATATGCTTCTTTAGATTTTACAGTTTATTTAGACGAATATATTTATGCAGAAATTCCATTTACTAAAAATGAAAATGGCAATTTCAAAGTAGGTATTAACGCAGAAAAAGTTGTAGATTTATCTGATTTAAAAAGAGAGGTAAAAGATAGACAAGTGGACAATTCTTGGATATATGGAAAAGTTTATATTGATTCTAATGATAATTCGAAATATGATATAGGAGAAACGACTCTTCCTGAAGTGGTATTAATAGTAGATGGAAAAAAAGTTGTATCTGATAAAAATGGAGATTATTTTATTTCAGGATTATTACCTTTAGAAAATTATAAAATTCGAGTTGATAGAAAGAGTATAGACCCAATGTTAATACAAGTTGTTGATAAAAAAGAGGTTCAAACGAGAGCATCAATAGGAACAGAATATAATGTTGGAGTTCAAGCTATTTCAATGTTAACAGGAAATATAAATCCAAGAGAAGATATTAGTTCTGAAGAATTGATAAGAATATTGAGTATGACTACAATAGTTTTAGAAAAAGAAGGAGAAGTATATTTGGAAGTTGATCCAGAGTTTGATGGAATGTATTTCTTTGAAAATGTATTACCTGGAGAATATAAAATAAAATTTAATTACTTAGGTAATGATAATATAGTATTTTCAGAAGAAAATTTACTTGTAAATATAAAATTATTTAAAGAAGATGAAGGAGAATATTTTGAGGGTTATGATGTAATAGTTAAAAAGCAAAATATAACAAATATAAATAACTTAAATAATTTAAAAGAAGAAAATGGAAACTATGATTTAGAAGATATTTTGAAGAATTTTTAAAGGGAGAGAGAGTTTGAGAAAAAAATATTTTGAAAAAATTATTATTATATATGTTTTGCTAGTAAATCTTTCTTTTTCTGATGGTAGAAAAGAGAGCATAAATAACAAGAAAATCAAAAATCAAATTGTTTATTGCTTAGATGAAAGTAAACCTTATACAGGAGAATTGTACGGGAATAAAATAAAAGAGAACTATGAAAATGGAATAAAGCATGGCTCGTTTCAAGGTTTTTTTTTAGATAAAGATGAATTGTATAGTTATGAAGGAAGATATATAAATGGAATAAAGCATGGTGTATGGACGATAAAATATTTAACAGGAGAAACAAAAGCTGTACTGAGGTATAATTACGATAAACCTTACGGTCAATGGACATATTTTTATAAAAATAAAAATATGGAAGGATATGAAAATTTAGAAGATGGAATATTACATGGAAAGGTAGTAAAGTATTCTGAAAATGCAGATTTATTAATGAAGGTTGGATATGTTAATGGGCTTTTAGATGGTGAAGCAATATTTTTTTACAAATCAGAAACACTAGAAACAGTAACAAGTTTTAAATATGGAAAAATAGATGGAATAATAAAAATATTTTCAATTGATGAAGATCAAATTTTAGAAGGATTGTATAAAAATAACAAAAGAGAAGGAAAGTGGAAGTTTTTCTATAAAGGTGGAGATATAAAAACAATTGTAAATTATAAAGCTGGACTTAAAGATGGAGAAGTTATAATTTATGATAAAGCAGGAGCGATAGCTCAAAAAACAGAATTTATAAAAGGTGAAGAATTGAATTCACCAGAAAACCAAAAAAAACAAAGTTTAGAGTTAAAGGACCCAATAGTTGAAAGGTTTAAAAAATTTAATAGAAGTTTAAATTACGAAAAATACGATAGAATATTAAGTGAAATGGAGTGATGAGAAATTATGAGACAAAAATTAACAGCAATATTATTCTTTTTTATAACAATTATGGGGTATGCATTTAATTTTAGTGTGGCTCCGACAAGGTTTGAAATAGGTTTAGAAAAAGTAAATACAAATGAAATAACATTAATTAATAATACCTCTTCTCCGATGAGGTTAGAAAGCTTTGTTGAAAGTGCTCCAGGATATGAAAAATATAGTTTAAATGAGCATATAAAATTATATCCTAAAATGATAGCTATAAAACCAGGTGGAAAACAAATTGTTAGATTTAGAATTAAACCAGAATCAAATATGGAATCTGGAGAATATAAAAGTTATGTTGTTTTTAAAGAGATTCCTTTAAAAATTAATTCTTCTGAAAAGAACGATAAAGTAAATGCACAATTGAAAATGATTACAGAGGTAGGAATAAGTATCTATGGATATTATGGTGAAGTTATAAAAGGGACAAACGTTTCTAACTTAAAAATAGAATATAAAAATTCTCTATTAAGAACAAGTGCAGATTCAAATTCTATAGGAAATAGTTCTGAATTGTTAAAACAAAAAATAGAAATTATAGGTGCTGGTGGAATTGTTAATAAAACTTTAGAAACTCAATTTTCAAGGACAGAACGTAATGGTAAATCCAAATTAGAAAATTCTTTAAAAATAGAAAATTTAAAAGGAAAAAAAGTTAGGGTAACTATAATTAATTCATTAGGAGAAAATTTACAAACTAAAATGTCGAATATTTTTTAATTTTATTTTAAAAAAAGTGTTGACACTATTTAAAACTTATGGTACTATTATTTCTGTAAGCAACATTTAATGCTTGCAGAGATAATAAACTAAGGACATTAGCAACCGAATAGAGAAAATAGTCAGAAGTTGTGAAAACAACAAAATGCCAATAATGGCAAAACCATTTAGATGGTTAAAAGGTGTAAGAAAGTCTAAGGACTTAAAATATATTGAATGAAGAGTTTGATCCTGGCTCAGGATGAACGCTGACAGAATGCTTAACACATGCAAGTCGATTCGAGTTACCTTCGG
>JBOFLW010000169.1:0-4258 GCA_051658065.1 Cetobacterium sp. | reverse complement strand
GATATTTCAAAGATATAAAAAAAATTTTAGATGAAAGTGGAACAACTTATTCATACCAGAGTGGAAAAGGGCTCAGAATTACCTATGTTTCTGATGAATGTAAAAATATATTTTGTAAAAAATTAGTTAAGTTTTTTATCAATAGAGATTTTGCTATGAAACCAGGCTCTTTACATTCTCAATTTCTTGGACAGTATGATTTTTTCAATTTATTAGAAAAAATTCATCTTACTCTAGATTCAGCTGGAATTTTAAGTACAAACTTTGTAATATCTTTCCTTTGTACTCTTCTTGTTCTTCAGAAAAGTTTAGATGGTTTTGATTTGGTTACATCTGATTGTAATCTTCAAAAATATTCTGATTTAAAAGATGTTATTGATAAAAATATGGCTGAATATGATGATAATTATCGTAATGCTTTCTTCTTCTTTAGTATAAATATTAAAAATAATCTTATACTTTTTGAAGAGAGAATTGCAAATAAAGGTAAATTACTTTTACAAGAGATTAAAACTAGTTTTAATTTGGTTGATTTAGATAAAGATTTAGAAAATATTTTACTCAGAAAGATTTGTATCTCACTTTTTAAACATGAGAATAATATTTTAAAAGTTAAAAATTCTCCAATTACTAAATCTGATAAGATAGTTTTATCACAATTAGAAAATATTCTTCAAAAAGTTAACCTTGAACTATTTTTCTTTGATAAAATTTCTATCACAAATATTATAAAAAAAATCATAATTGAGCATAATAAATCTCTTGTTAAAGATGTTCTTCTGCTTTTCAATGAGATAACAATCTCTGATGATCATTACTTAAAAAATAATCTGAAATTGAAAGCTCCTCAAATTAATTTCTATATACAGCCTACTTTTTTCTATAGATTAAACAGTAGTCTTTATAATAAAAAATATAATTTAGTTTTAAGTGATGAAAGCTATATGTATCAAAATATAAAGGTTATAAGCTCTTACAACTCTTCAAATATAATACATGTAATAGATAATCATATATTAGAAACAGTATTAAAAACTCTAAACTTAAAGTAAGTTTAGAGCTTTTTTTGTTTAGAGTTTTTTTGATTTATACTTTTTTTCGTGTTATAATAAGTGTTGATAAAATTATTTAGAGGAGATTTTTTATATATGAAAATAAACATCAATACAAACCATATACGAATATGCAAACTCTTGGGATATACTTCATATAAAACTACAGATTTTATAGCTGAGTTCTTAAAAATGGATAAGCAAAATGTTAATCTTTATATAAAACAAATCTACCATTTTACAAATCCCAACAAAAATAAAACGACTACAAACAATATGATTGAATATATAACTAAAGATAGCTCTATATTAAATAGCTTAAAAGAGAATCAATGTTTTACTCGAGAGAATCGAATTTTTTATATTATAGTTCTTCTTTTAAGAGATCGATATATCAATTTGAATCATCTTTCAAATATATTAGAAGTTTCTCGACGTGTTTTAAGTAGTGACCTTTCTTTTGCTAAAGAGGACCTCAAAAGTTACAACCTAAATGTCAACAGCTCTAATGCAAAAGGTATAACTTTAACTGGTTCAGAGTATAACTTGAAAATGGCTAGTTTTTCATATCTTTATAAAATTTTTGTTGAATTTGATGATTTACCTAGTATGATTACAACTAACTATACTAATTTTTTTAGTGCTCAATTTCATGATAAATTAGACTCTGATGTTGATAAATTTATTCTTGAATACAATTTTGATTTTTTTTCACAGAATAAAAACCTTTTAAAATCTTTTTTTATTGTCTACGGAAATCTGTCTAATACAGGTGAAACTACAATTCGTTCTCTACCTTTTGAAATATTTAAAAATAAATTCAATAACATTATCCATGCTTCAAAGCTAAAATCTTGCTATAATTTTTTACAAAAATCTTTTTTTGGAAATATTCTAACTAAAAATTTAAATTTATTTATTTTAGTTTTACAATTTTGCAACGGAATTTTCAAAAAAAATACTCTTCATCTATCAAAAGAGATTAATATTGTTAAATCTTTAGTCTTTAAAGAACTATCACTTGTAATTCCGAAAGATAACTTTTTAGAAAGATTGATTAATAAACTTTATGTTACAAGTTTAAATGTTAAACCATTATCTGTTTGTGATTTAAATTTTTTAAATTTTAATCTACCTGAAAAAGATAAACTTAATTGTGTAGATCTGTTTTTTACTATTAAAAAAATCTATAAAAATGTTCATTTTTCAAATATAATTTTTCTATACATTTGGAGCTCTTATGAAGAAAATATCCATAAAGCTAAAACCGCTATTGTTGTTTTTGATAATATACCAACATTTTTATTTCCAATAATCAAAAATAGATTTTTAATAACTGAAAATATAAAAATTTTAAGCTTTATTAAAACAGATGAGTTAAATAAATACATCTCAGATAAAACCGTAAACTGCATAATAACTTTTGAAAATTTAAAAAATTTATCAAAATATCCATTTATTAAAAGTTACTCAATTTCATTTTTGTAACAAAAAAGAGCTCCTTCAGTTGAAAGAGCTCTTTGTAATTTTATATTAATATTTTAATTAATTTTATTTTACTGTATAAATCTTTTCCTATCTTTGTAGGATGGATTTTAAACATTCTTTTATCTTCATATGTTTCTAACTTTTGAATCAATCTTTCCTCTTCTAATTTTTTTATACAAAGAGAAACTGACCCCTTTGATAAGTCCATTTTCTTAGTTAATTCACATAATGTTATTCCTGGAGCTTCATTTATCGTATATAATACCTCTTCTTGAGTATAATTGATATGAAACTTTTTTAACTCTTTTTTTATCTCTGTTTTTTTACACATAGTTAACAACACCCCTATAATTTTAAATGCGTTTTTCTGTGCAACTGGCTGCCATTTTAAAGGCCCTATAGCTTTGCGTCATAGGGTTTCCCCTACTTTGCCAATGTTATTTTATAGAAAATATTATACTCTATTTCTTTATTTTTTGCAACAAAATTTCAAAATATATTGTATTTTTTTGAAATTTTTTTAATAAATTTCAATGTACTAACCTCCTCAATTTATGATATAATTTAAACACTATATTTTTATAAATTTCAGGAGGAAAATCATTATGAAGAAAATTTTTTTAAGTCTTTTAGCTCTATCTTTATCTAGTATGGCTATGGCAGAAAACAAATTCGGTGTTGGACTTGGTGCTGGTGTTTCAAACAGTGTTTACGAAGGTGCTGAGAACAAAGGATATCCATTACCGTTACTAGATATCAACTATGGAAACTTCTATGCTAAAGGAATTACAGTTGGATACAACTTCTTTAAAGGAGAAGACCTTTCTTTATCAGTATACCTTGATCCTATGGCTGGATTCGCTGTTAAAGCTGATGATATGGGAGAAGGATATCAAAATATCGAAGATAGAGATTTCATGGCTATGGTTGGATTAAGAGCTGACCTTAACACTGGAATAGCTGGTATCAGAACTGGTGCTACTGTTCAATTTGGAGAAGAGGGTTCAGAAGCTAAATTAAGTGCTTTCAAGCCATACTCTGTAAATGATAAGTTAGTTTTAGTTCCAACACTTTATGTTAAAGGATTCTCTGGAGACTATGCTGATTACTACTTCGGTGTTACTGCTGATGAATTTAAGAAAAATGATAATGATAAGCTAACTGCTGATTATAAAGCTGAAACAGCATTCTCATTTGGAACTGTTTTAACTGCTGAGTACAAATACAGCCAAAAATTATCTTTTGTAGGAATTGTTGGAGTAGAGAAGTTCTCTAACGAGATTACTGATTCTCCAATAGTTAGCGAAGATCCAATCTTCCTTGCTAGTTTAGGAGCTAAATATTTCTTCTAATTATATATACTAAAAATAGGATGAAAGTTAAACTTTCATCCTATTACATTTACCGAATTTTATCTTTTGCTATATTCTGATAAATACGTTAAGATTTTCTTTTTAACTCTTTGAATAGCATTATCTATTTTTTTAGATGGTTCATTCAATAGTTCTGCAATCTCATTGTATCTATACTGCTTACATAGGTAATAAAATACCTTTTTTTCTAATGGTGTCAAATTGTTATTTAAAAAGTCCCCTAACATATTAACTAACTCTTTTCCCAATAGTATGTCCTCTGGCGAATGATAGTTTAGAGATGGTTTTGAATACTGTGCTAAATCCTCTAAATTAATATCTTTATCCCCTATTATAGATGTATTT
>JBOFLW010000168.1:0-1348 GCA_051658065.1 Cetobacterium sp. | reverse complement strand
GTGTTATTTTATCATCACTTTTAGAGTTATCTAAATTAGATGTGGATACTTTACTAAAAAATAGATATAATAAGTTTAGAAAAATGGGAAGTTTTATAGAGAAAACAATCTAAATTTTAATAGAAAGTGTCGGAGGTGTCAGGCTTTATGAAAAGAATAGCGGTTTTAACAAGTGGAGGAGATGCTCCAGGAATGAACGCTGCAGTAAGAGCGGTAGCTAAAGTAGCTTTAGCAAAAGGAATGGAAGTATTTGGGGTAAAAAGAGGATACTTAGGAATGTTACATGATGATATATTCCAAATGAATGGAGGTCATGTATCAGGAATTATAGATAGAGGTGGAACTGTTCTTTTAACAGCAAGATGTTTAGAATTCAAAGATCCAAAGTTTAGAGCAATAGCTGCTGAAAACTTAAAGAAAAGAGGAATCGAAGGTATTGTTGTAGTTGGAGGAGATGGATCATATAGAGGTGCTGATTTATTATCTAAAGAGCACGGATTCAAAGTTGTAGGATTACCTGGAACAATTGATAACGATATTATTGGAACTGATTATACAATAGGATTTGATACTTGTTTAAATACAATATTAGATGCAATTTCAAAATTAAGAGATACTGCAACTTCTCATGAGAGAACAATCTTAATGGAAGTTATGGGAAGAGATGCTGGAGATTTAGCTCTTCATGCAACTTTAGCTGGTGGAGGAGATGGAATACTAATTCCTGAAATCGACGAGCCTTTAGATATGTTAGCTTACCAAATTAAAGAAAGAAGAAGACATGGAAAACTTCATGATATAGTTTTAATATCTGAAGGTGTTGGAAGCGTTCTTGAAATTGAAAAACAGTTAAAAGAAAAAGTAACAACTGAAGTAAGAAGTGTAGTATTAGCACATGTTCAAAGAGGTGGAACACCATCTGGATTTGATAGAGTACTTGCAACTAAAATGGGTGCAAAAGCTGTTGAACTTCTAATAGCAGGAGAGGGAGGAGTTATGGTTGGAATAGAAAGTAATGACCTAGTAACTCATCCAATATCATTTGCTTGGGAAGGTACAAGAAAATATGACATTAGAAAAGACTACGAATTAGCATTAACACTTTGTAAATAGGAGTTGGTATACAGATGATTACAGTTTTAGATGTTGTTAGAAAAGAGAGAAGAAAAAATAAGATAAAAAGAGAGATTGAAGATAACGATAGAAAAGTTAGAGATAACAGAAAAAGAGTAGATCTTCTATCTAATTTAAAAGAATACTTAAAACCTGGAATGAGTTATGCTGAAGTAATCGACATAATAGAAAATATGAAGGGTGACTACGAAGATAGAGTAGATGACTACATAAT
>JBOFLW010000167.1:0-2481 GCA_051658065.1 Cetobacterium sp. | reverse complement strand
ATAAACCTCATCTATAAACCTATTTTTTCTAGCTTTTGATATTGCTATTTCTATATTTTCAGATATCAATGTTTCGGAAATATCTATTATATTTTTTTCTGTTTTAATGAATTTAATTTCATTCACTTTTCTTCCAACTCTTTTTTCTTCAAAACTATATTCATACTTTTTTTCAAAAGCATTTAATTCTTCTATTGCTTTTTTTAAAACATGAACTTTAAAAGCTTTATACTCAGGATATTTATTGATTGTTCCTGTAAACTCTCTAATTTCATCTAAACCTAAAATAGGAATATTCACTTTTTCATATTTTTTAAATAAATCGTAAAAAATTAAACTGTAAACACATCTAAAAACTCTTTTTTCAAGAAGCTTTATTGTTGTATAATATAAACTCTCTTTCTTGTCATCTTGTGTTTTTAAAGCTTTTGAAATAGTTGGTGGAACAGCAACAAAAACACCATTTTCACATTTTTTGTACTCTGATAGTAAATTAAATGCTCCCCAAAGTTTTCCCTTTACATCTTTACTCTCAATTCTTATTCTCTGTAAAGAATCTAAGTAACTATAAATTTCTTCGTAATTTCTTTCAATTCCAATTGCTCGTGTTATTTCGCTTAAGGATAAAATAATATTATCTGTTTTTTCTTGTTGCAATCTATGCAAAATAAAATCGTATGTCAAAAGTCCTTGAGCTGTTAATGGAGCTCCAGATATTTCTATTAATTGATTTGGTTTAAATAGTGTTAAATCTTTTAAATTCTTTATAAAAATCACCTCAAAATATATTATAATAAAAAGTATAAAGTGTCAAGATTGTTTTTTATACCTTTCTTCGTAATCTTTATACCTTTCTTCGTAATCTTTATACCTTTCTTCGTAATCTTTATACCTTTCTTCGTAATCTTTATACCTTTAACTTTTTTCAATCTTCGATAAGCATTGATTTTATTGACTTTATAGCGTTATCTATTTTTCCGTAAATCTTGTAAATACTTTAAATATTACAAACAAGAAAAAAAGAAACCAAATTATCTTTGATTTCTAATTTTATATAATCTATTTAAATTTCAAAACCTTTTGATTTTAAATCTTCTAAAACTATTTTTGTAAAAATCTCAGCACCTTTTTTATTCAAATGGTCATCATCAGCAAATAAATCTAAATTATTTTCAAATCGTTCATCGTGAGAATAATTTAAATATATTAATTTATTTTCAAATAATTCATTAACTTTTGTGATTTTAGAATAAATACGCTCTTCATAATTATCTTTACCAATTCTTTCGTTATAAAGATATGTTTGAGGTGTTGTTACTAAAATAGGTGTTAAATTATTTTTTTTACAAATATCTATAACACTTTTTAATTGAATTATACCTATTTCAAATGATTGGTTAAATTTATTATCATTCAAACCCAAATGTCTTGCAGTAGTAGTATCTGCTTCAACTATTTTTTCTTCTAATGTTAAATTTTTAGGATGTGGAAATTCTAAAGAATTGAAATTACCTTTAAAAATATTACTTTTAAAATATTTGACCACACCTATTAAAGATTTTCCATTATAAAGCAATGGGAAATTATTTTTTAATTTTTGTTGAGCTTTATTTACTTTATAAATATCAGAATAATCTAAAAATGAGTAATATCTCTCTGAATACTCACTTATTTCATTTCCCATATAAAAACTAAATATTGAAATTGGTAGTAATACGATTCCACCTGATTCTAAATTAGATTTATATTTTTTCAATATTGCTTCATCATAAAAAAATGGTTGAGATGAAACACCCAAATTATAACCAGCGACATCTTTAGGATAAACAAATCCATATTGTCCATGTGAAGAACCTAAGTTTATTATTTTTAAATTTTTTGGTACTCTTAAAAAACGATTATTTTCATCAACTTTATATCTTTCAATCATTCCAAGTATAAAAATTAAGAAAACACCTAATATGAAAAGTATTAAATTTGTTCTAAAATATTTTTTTTGATTCAACATTTACATCAGCCCCTAGAAATTAAAATATAAGAATGTAGCTACTCTATTTATTAGCAATAACCCAATTCCTAAAAATGATAACAATTCTAAAGAATTCAATAAATTAAATTTCATACTTTTACTTTTATCAAAGGAATTTTTGGTGAATAAACTAATTAAAATAGAAACTACCAACAACAATAAGCTAGCTTTATTTCCTAAATATGGATTTGCTATTTCTCTATAGTTTACAGTTATAAAACTTCCAAGAGTTCTATAGTCAATCATAGCTCCTAAAACTTTAGAGGCTTCTGCTAAATCTTTTGCTCTGAAGAATACCCAGAATATATTTACCGAGAACATCGTAATAGCCCAACCTAAAAGTGCTGGCATTTTATAGCCGTTACTCTTCCAAACTCTGTGTATCAGTATTGCTAGACCGTGTAATGCTCCCCAGATTATAAAGTTCCATCCAGCTCCGTGCCAAATTCCAC
>JBOFLW010000166.1:0-1663 GCA_051658065.1 Cetobacterium sp. | reverse complement strand
TGAACTGAACCCGAATAAATGGACTCAGCAATTATCTACATTTTTTCTTCTATAGTAGTTTTCTCGAAATTCTTTTGGAGTTAACTCTCCTAATTTTTCTTGTAGCCTTTTTTCATTATAAAAAATTATATAATTTTTTATATCTTCTTCTAAACTTTCGTAGTGTTCATATTTTTTTAAATAATATTTTTCACTTTTCAATATTCCAAAAAAACCTTCCATTGGACCATTATCAATACATTTTCCAACTCTCGACATGCTATGATTTATTTTTAATTCTTGAAGTGCATTTTTAAAGTCTCCTGATGTGTATTGACATCCTCGGTCACTATGTAAAAGCTTTATAGGCTCATTATTTAACCCTTGAGCTTCCTTTAATGTTTTCAAGACAAACTCAGTATTTGCTCTATCTGATAATTTGTAAGATATTATTGATCTATCAAATAAATCTAGCATAGCACACAAGTAAACTTTTTTATCTTTTCCATATTTAAATTCTGTAATATCTGTTAATACCTTTTCTTTTGGAAAATCTGATTTGAATATTCTATTTAAACTGTTTTCTGAAGTATATTCTGCTGAACTCTTCTTTACTCTATTTGTTTTTTTTCGAATTACAGAAGCTATTTTTAATTCATCTCTCATCAAACGATAAATTCTATTATCACTGTAAGAACTGTTCAAATTTCTATTCAAATTCATTCTCATTCTACGATAACCATAAATACAATTAAAATCTTTATGGATTTTTAAAATTTCTTCTTTAATATTTTCATTTTCTTGTTTTAGTTTTGACAATCCTCTTTTTAACCAAGCATAATATGATGATTTTGTTACTTTTAAAATTTCAAGTAACATTTTGATACTATATTTTTTACATGAAGCAACCTCTTTAATAGCTCTAAATCTAAGCTTTAAGGGGATTACTTCATATTCCCTACCCTTAAAGCCATTAACTTTTTTGCTAATTCAAACTCTGCTTCTAATCTAAGATATTTTTCTTCAGATTCTTTTAATTTTAACTTTAAAATCTCTTCAGATGTTAAAGTTTCATATTTTTTTGTAATTCCTCTATTGTCATTTAAAGCTTCAATTCCTTTGATTTTATAGTTTCTAACCCAATTTCTAAGCTGATGTTGAGTAACATTATTTTCTTCTGCTATTTGTTTAACCTTTTTATTTTTGTTGATAACTTCTAAAGTTAATTCTAATTTTTTTTCTGATGTTATTTTTTCTCTAGACATATACACTCCTAAATTCTTTTTCCATTTAGGAGTATTATACCATTTTAACCAAGTTCTTAAAACTGAGTCTCCAGATAATTTATATTTTTTTACAATATCTAGCATAGAGCATTCTGTCTGAAGATACTCTTTAACAGAATTAATTAGAGTACTCGATGAATATTCTGTTTTAATTTTAATTCTCTTTAAAGCAGCAGGACCGCCTGTTTCGTATTTGATACGCCACCTTGCTATTGCTGTTCTCTCAACATTGAACTCCCTACAAAATTGGGATAAAGAAATCTTTAGTTCATAATATTTTAATAAAAGATTTAACTTTTCTTCAGGTGTAAACTTAATATTTGAACACATAATTATTAACAACTTCCTTTCTAAAAATTGTTGATAATTATTTTGTCCACTTTCTCGGGTTCAGTTCA
>JBOFLW010000165.1:0-4328 GCA_051658065.1 Cetobacterium sp. | reverse complement strand
TAAAAATTTTCGATTAAATAATTTTAAAACTCATAAACTTTTGAATCTTATATTTATACTACTCCAAAACAAAGATAAACTAATTTAATAACTTTAAACCTATTTCAATATAATAGTTAGATTAAAACAATTTTCAGTTTGTTAAAATACATCTGTTAAAATACTTTAAATAACTCCTTTAATTTATTTTTGATACTAGAAATTTCATAAAAGGTTAAATAACTTACAATACTCAAACAATTTTAATTCAAACAACTTTAATCTGTGTGATGGCTTTTTTTAAACTTAGGCTTTGTAACTTTTTAAATTTTTCTAACCTGTCTAACTATTATTATAATTTTTAGACGGAAATTAGTATCAAAAAAGTTTGAAATTAAATTTATTTTAAAAAAAATTAAATAAATTTAATTACGTTTCTATCAATTCCCACAATATTGAAATGTTTCTTTAAGAAATCGTAAAGTTCTTCACTATTTTTAAATTCAACATTTAAATTTAATCTATGATTTATAAATTGGATTACTCCAAATGATTTAAAATAAATTTCGTAATTATTATGGAAAGCATCAAAATGATTTAAAATTAAAAATATCTCTTGAGTTTTTACAACTGGTTTTATATTTTTGTGTAAATCCCATTTCACATGAATCCCAATACTTGTATAGCTATTAACTCTAACCTCTTCTCCAACTGTACATTTATCTTTAGCTTCATCAGCTGGAATAACTATAATATCCTTAGGTGTTTTTAATATTGATTCATTCAGCAGACTTTTAGCAACTTTAGTTTTGATACCTTTTGCTGTCAGTTTGCTTTCAAGTAAAAAAGATTTCTCGTACTCATCAAAAACCACTTTTATAAATTTTACATCATTCATATTTCTAAATTCCATCATTTTATTTCTCCTATATTAATTACAAACTATAAAATATTATTAAAAAAACCGTACTTGAATCATAAGTCAAAAATCATAAAAATGCAAGCTTTTTTTTAATTTTTTAATTAAATTTTTATAAAAAAAAACTACTAGAGGGGGGTCTAGTAGTTTTTAAAGCATAGGATTTACCTGTAATAGTTATATTGTCTAGGGGAAAATATGAACTTTTATACCTATAGTTGAATTATAGTTCAAATTTTATAAAAATGCAAGCTTTTTTTATAATTTTTTTTATTTTCTTACAATTATTAAATTTGATTTTTAAAATTTAATGTATTATAATTAAATTAAAAGTTGTTTTTTAGAATGTTTTAAATATAATTAGGAGGTTTTTTATGAAAATTAAATTATTAACTATTTTTTTTACAAGTATAGCTTTGATGTCTTGTGGAAAAGAAGAAATTAAAAATGAAAATAAAAATTTAACAGTTTGGGCATGGGATAAAAATTTCAATATACCAATTATTGAAAAAGCAGCAAATAAGTATATGAACAATAATTTAGATGTTAAAATAAATGTTATTGATTATGCAAGAGAGGATATAGAGCAAAAAATGCATACAAGTTTATCAGCTAATGCAATAAATACATTACCTGATATAATTCTTATAGAGGATACGGCAGCACAAAAATTTTTATCGTCTTATCCTGATTCTTTTATGCCTTTAAATGAAGTTATAAATTACGAAGAATTTGCCAAATATAAAGTTGCACCTATGACTGTTCAAAATAAATCTTATGGAATACCTTTTGATAGTGGGGTTACTGGTTTATTTTACAGAAAAGATTACTTAAAAGAAGCTGGAATTTCAGAAGAAAAACTTCAAAATATAACTTGGAATGAACTTATTGAAATTGGAAAAGAGATTAAATTAAAGACTGGTAAGCAGTTAATGGGAAATGGAATGGATGATTCTGGTTTAGTAAGAGTGATGATGCAATCTGCTGGATCTTGGTACTTTAATGATAAAGGAGAAGTTGATTTTTTAAATAATGATGTTTTAAAAGAATCTATTTTAACTGTAAAAAATATGTATAATTCTGGATTAGTTAATAATACTTCTGGTTGGGCAAATTGGGTTTCTAATTTCACATCTGGAGATGTTGCAACTTTATCAACTGGTGCTTGGATAATAGGAAGTATTAAAACTGAAGCCTCTCAATCAGGAAAATGGGGAGTTGCTCCTATTCCAAGATTATCAAATTCAAACTCAGTTAATGCTTCTAATTTAGGAGGTTCTAGCTGGTATATTTTAAATAAAAACAATAAAGAAGTTGCAGCTAAATTTATGAAAGATATTTTTGCTACAGATAAAGAATTTTACAATGAAATTTTAACAGAAAGAGGAGCTATTGGAACATTTTTACCATCTCAAAATACTGCTTCTTATGAAAAAGCTGATGAATTTTTTGATAATCAAAAAGTTTATTCTGATTTTTCAAACTGGATGAAACAAATTCCTGCTGTTAATTATGGTGTTTATGTTACAGAAGCTGACCAAGCTATCGTAAGTGTTTTAAAAGATATTATAGAAGATAAAATCTCATTAGAAGAGGGACTACAAAAAGCTGAAAATCAATTAAAATCTCAAATACAATAGGTGGATTATATGCTCGCTAAAATTTGGAAAAAAGATAAAGAAGGTTGGATTTTTATAGGAATTGCTTTAATATTATTTTTATTTTTTTCACTTTATCCTATAATAGATTCTTTAATCATCTCTTTTCATTCGTCGAAAGGAATGGTTTATAAATTCACTGGATTAGGAAATATCAAAAGATTACTTCAAGACAGAATGTTTTATATATCGGTTAAAAATACTTTAACATATTTAATTATACAAGTTCCAATAATGTTAATATTAGCAATTTTCTTGGCTACATTGCTAAATTCAACAAAATTAAAATTTAAAACATTTTTTAGAACTTGTATTTTTTTACCCTGTGTTACATCTTTAGTTGCTTACTCTGTTTTATTTAAAATGATTTTTGCTGAGAATGGCTTAGTGAATAACTTATTACTTAAAAGTGGAATAATTGAAACGAAAATACCTTGGTTAACAGATTCGTTTTGGGGAAAAGTAACTATAATTTTAGCTCTTATATGGAGATGGACTGGTTACAATATGATTTTCTTTTTAGCTGCACTACAAAATATTCCAAAAGATATGTATGAAGCTGCTGAAATTGATGGTGTCAGTGAAACAAAACAGTTCTTTTATATTACAGTTCCACAATTAAAACCGATACTTTTATTCACTACTATTATGTCCACGATAGGTACTTTACAAATATTTGATGAGCCCATGAACTTAACAATGGGAGGCCCTGCAAATTCAACTATGTCTATCTCTCAATACATATACAATGTTTCTTTTGTATATGCACCTAATTTTGGATATGCTGCAACGATATCGTATACTGTTGTTTTTATGATTGCATTATTATCTTATGTTCAATTTAAAGTTGCTGGAGAGGATGCATAATGAAGAGTAAGATAACATTAATTCAATATTTTCAATATTTATTTTTAATAATTGCATCATTTTTATCTCTTTTTCCATTTTACTGGTTGATAATTGGAACAACAAATAGTACAAATGAAATTATGAATGGAAAATTAACTTTAGGAAATTATTTTTTAGAAAATTATAATAGTCTGATTAAATTCGGAGGGTTTGAAAAAGCTTTTGTTAACACTGTTAAAATAACATTAATTTATGTATTTTTAACTCTGATTATAACTTCATTAGCTGCATATGGATTTGATAAATTTAAAACTTTTAAAACAGAATTTATTTACAAAGTTTTTATTTTATCTATGATGATACCTTTTGCTGCAATAATGATTCCACTTTTTAGAATAATGGTTAAGTTAAATTTGATTGATAGTTTTTTAGCAGTTATACTCCCTGGATTATCTTCGATTTTCTTAATATTTTTTTTCAGGCAAAGTTTAAAAAGTTTTCCAAATCAAATAATAGAATCTGCAAGAATAGATGGTGCTAGTGAACTTACAATCTTTTTCAAAATTGTGATTCCTCCAATGAGACCAACCTTTGCTGCAGCAGCTATATATGCTTTCATGAATCAATGGAATAACTATATGTGGCCTTTAATCGTTTTAAGAAGCAATGAAAATAAAACATTAACGTTGAGTTTATCATCAATGTCTTCTGCATATTTTGTAGATTATGGTATGCTAATGTTGGGGATTGTTATAAGTACAATACCTATGATTATTATATTCTTTAGTATGCAGAAAAGTTTTGTTCAAGGAATGACAGGTTCTTCAAAGTGAAAAAAATCCTAGTAAAGTTCACATTACTTTACTAGGATTTTTTTTATTATAAAAACTTTTCAGATAGCATTTTTATTTTCTCTTTTAACT
>JBOFLW010000164.1:0-7679 GCA_051658065.1 Cetobacterium sp. | reverse complement strand
TTGAAACAACTATTAATTTACCACCTTTTTTTAAAGTTCTCATTTTTTCTTCTGGTATTATCTTTGCAAACATACATACTATAAAATCTAATGATTCATCTTCTATTGGTAATGAACTTGCACTAGCAACAATCCATTCAATATCTTTATAGCATTTTGCTGCTGCTATTATTGCTTCTTTTGAAATATCTATTCCTACTATATTGCTATCTACACCTTTATTTTTTAAATTTTTCTTTAATCTTTCTGTATAATAACCCTCTCCACATCCAATATCTAAAATATTTACACTTTTTAATTCATTTAAATTATTATCTATAATTTCATTTACGCCATTAGATATACCTTCATAATAACCTTTCTCTAAGTAATTTTTTCTACTCAAAACCATCTCTTTATTATCACCTGGAAGTTTACTGTTTTTTTGATTAGATAGCAGTAAATTTGCATGCCCATATTTTGAGATGTCAAAATTATGATTACCTTCACATATATATTTTCTTTCAACCTTTTCCATTCTTTTACTACAAACTGGACAAATTATCATTTTATCACCCTCACTATTTTTTTTATCTTTTATATATTATATCACAACTTTTATGTTATAATATCTTAAAAATTATGGTGGTGATTAATTTATGAATCAAAATTTCTTTAATGATTTTATTATTAATTTTTATGAAAAAATCGAATCTGAATTTGAAGCTTTAATGAAAAAAGAAAAAGTGAAAAAATTGTCTGTTGGCCATTTAGAAGTTGATGTTATTGATTATTTAGATGGTAGTAAAACTCCTTTAATTGAAACTATCAAAGAGGGTGAACATGGTATTGAAATATTTGTAAAAAATAAAGAAAATGTTCCATCACCTTATACAATTGAAGATATATTCCATTCTTTTTCTCTTGCTGTTTTAATTGACAAATTGATGAAAAAAGAAAAATATATTCCTATTTTAGAAAATTTTTATATTCAATCTGAGGAAATGATTAGAGAACATTTAAAAAATTCAAATCTTAAAAGTTTAACTCTTTTAGATGAAGAATACGAACTTCTTGCTATTTCAAAAGCTTCTGGTTCTTATAAAGTTGGAGCTGGAATTGTTAAAGAAATCATCTTAAAAAACGACAGAATATTCTTTAACATTGCAGGCTATGATGATGAAACTATAACTGCACATATTGTTGAATGTAGTGCTGCTGATTTAGCTATGATTTTAAACCATATTTTATTTCCAGAAGTAGTATCAAATTAAAAAAATGCGATAGATTTCTATCGCATTTTTTTAATTTGATACTTTTTCAACTATTTTCAATATAACTTCTACTGATTTTTCCATTGATTGAATTGGTATAAATTCAAATTTCCCGTGGAAATTATGTCCACCTGTAAATATATTTGGACAAGGTAAACCTTTAAATGATAATCTTGCTCCATCTGTTCCACCTCTTATTGGTTTTATAATCGGTTTCACTCCAACTTCTAACATAGCTTCTTTTGCCAAGTCTACAATGTGATAAACTGGTTCAATCATCTCTCTCATATTGTAATAGCTATCTGATAAATTTAAACTTAATTTTGCATCAGGATATTTCTTTTCTAAAAATTTGATTGCATCAATCATTAATTCTTTTTTCTCTAAAAATTTCTCTGTTGAATGATCTCTTATTATATAATCTATCTCTGTAGATTCAATCGTTCCTTTAAAGTTAGTTAATAAAAAGAATCCTTCATATCCATCAGTATATTCTGGTTTTTCATTAGATGGAAGTAGTGAATTAAGCTCCATAGCTAGTTGCATTGAATTTATCATCTTATTTTTTGATGCTCCTGGGTGAATATCTCTTCCTTTTATAACTATATTTGCTGATGCAGCATTGAAGTTTTCAAATTCTAACTCTCCTATCTCTCCACCATCTACTGTATATGCAAATTGAGCTCCAAACTTTTCAACATCAAATAAGTTAGCTCCTCTACCAATCTCTTCATCTGGAGTTATTCCTATTTTAATCTCTCCATGTTTTATTGATGGATTTTCATTCAAATATTTTAAAGCTGTCATTATTTCAACTATTCCAGCTTTATCATCTGCTCCTAGAAGTGTTGTTCCATCAGTTACTATCAAATCTTGATTTATATATTTTTTTAATTCTGGAAAATCTTTTGTACTCATAATTACATTTAAGTCTTTATTTAATAAAATATCATTTCCATCGTAATTTTTCAATATATTTGGTTTTACATTAGTTCCATTAAAAGATGGAGCTGTATCCATGTGTGCTACGAATCCTATTGTTGGGATATCTTTTTCTGTATTTGATGGTAATGTTCCCATTATATAGCCATTTTCATCTAAAGAGATATCTACTAAACCTATATCTTCTAAATCTTTAACTATTACTTTAGCTAGATTAAATTGAATCTCTGTACTTGGACATGTTTTACTTTTTGAATTTGATGTTGTGTCTATTTTTACATATTCTAAAAATTTTTCTATTAAAAAACTCATATTTCCTCCTATTTTTTCATTCTAAACGCTTCTATAAATTATCATATTTTTAGAAAAAAATATAGCTCGTTTTGCAAAATTGTGATAAATATGTTAACATCTTATATTAGAAAATAAAATTGGTGAGGTTAAAATTGAAATTAAGATTAGAGAAATATTTAGTAGAATGTGGAGTTGCAAGTAGGCGTAAAATTAAAAATGCTGTTGCTGAAGGCAGAGTTACTGTAAATGGATTAGTTGAAGTTAATGATGCTACTGAAGTGGAATGGAATGTAGATATCATAACTTTTGATGGTGTAATTCCTCAAAAAAAAGAGTTAAAGTACTATATTATGTATAAAATTGCTGGATATATAACTGCTATGGAAGATGCAAATAAAAAAACTGTTGCTGAATTATTACCTGAATATATCAATAAAAATGCTGTTTCTCCTGTTGGAAGATTAGATAAAGATACAGAAGGATTATTGCTCTTTACAAGTGACGGGGATTTAAATCATGCAATGGCTCATCCTGATAGAAATATGGAAAAAACATACTATGTAGAACTTGATAGAGAGATTTCAGAAGAGGATATTCTAGCCTTAGAAACAGGAGTTAAGCTGGATACTGACTATACATCTCTTCCTAGTAAAGTTCAGTATATTTCACCTAAAAGTATCTATTTAACTATTACAGAAGGAAAATATCATCAAGTAAAAAAAATGCTTAAAGCAGTTAAAAATAAAGTGACTTATTTAAAAAGAGTAACTTTTGGAAATTTAACCTTAGAAGGAATGTCTCCTGGCGAAGTTAAAGAAATTTTTAGAAAAGATATCGAAATTTAAAAAGTTGGAGAAAAATCTCCAACTTTTTTTAACCTATTACTAAGTATGTTAAGAATGATGATAAAGCTATTACAAATCCTATCGCTGATTCATATGGTATAAGTTTTAATCTCTCTTCTAAACTCATATTACTCGCTCCACAAGTACTATGGAAGAATGAACCATGTGGTAAATGGTCTAAAACTGTTGACCCTGAATTAACCATTGCAGCTCCCCAAACAGCGCTTACTCCCGCAGCTAAAATAGCTCCTGAGAATGTAGCTGATGCTATTGTTGCTCCTGCTGTTGTTGATGCTGTAGCTCCTGACATTAATGCTCCTGCTATTGGTGCTATCAATTGCTCATTAATATTAGCTTTTTCTAGTACTGATAAAATAACATCTTTTAATGTTGAATTTTTAATTATTCCTGCAACAGTTCCTGTTCCTACTAAAAGTATTGCAACTCCTGACATTTTCTGTAATCCATATTCCATAGATTCTTTCAATTTAGAAGTTTTTCCCATCACTACTATTCCTACAAGCCCTCCTACAGGTAAAGCTATTAAAGGGTCTATACTTATTCCAGCTAATGGTCTTAATGATAAAAGCACTATTGTTACAACTGGTCCAATTATACTTCCAAAAAAACTTGGTAAATCTGATTTTTCTTCTATATTCTCTAACTCTAAAACTTTCTCTCCTTTATCTATTAAAAGAGTTGAAATTAAAATTGTCGCTATTAAACCAATTAGTGCAGGTACTATATTAACCCACATTACTGATGATAATGATGCTCCAAAATTTTCTGCTGCTGATATTGTATTCGGATTAGGAGAGATTATATTTCCACATTTTCCTCCACCTATCATTGCTAGCAACATTGACATCTTTGATAATTTAAGCTTTCTAGCTATTGCTAAAGCTATTGGTGAAACAGTTATTACTGCAACATCTACGAAAACTCCAATTGACGTTAATATAAGAGCTGATAGTGCTAATGCTAAAATAGCTCTTTTTTCACCTAATGTATCTATTATTGTTTCAGCAATTTTTGTTGCTGCTTCTGTTTTTATTAAAATTCCTGCTAATATTCCTGCTGTTAAAATTCTAACAATTGCTGGAGTTACATCTTTTACTCCACTTATCATTAAATTTACAGTTTCAGAAAGTGATACGCCACCTATTAATCCTCCTAATATTGCCCCTAATATTAAACTATATGCTGGATTTGCTTTCCTGATAATTAAAATTATTGCTATTAATAAGCCCAATACTGCCCCAAGTGCTGTCATTTTTGTTCCTCCCGATTATTTTGAATACTTTTCTTCACAAACTTTTATTAATCTAAATATCTCTTCTGAATTACCTTTTACAAATTTATGTGCTGTCTCTTTTTTCATTGCATCCTCTAATGTAATTGGATAATTTATTATTGAGAAGAAACTATCTATTCCTTTTTCATGAGTTTTAATAGCATCATCAGTTAATCCTCCAGCTAAAGCTATAACAGGTATATTAAACTTTTTAGCAACTTTTGAAACTCCTACTGGAGCTTTCCCCATAGCTGTTTGATGGTCTAATCTTCCCTCTCCTGTTATTACAAAATCTGCACCTACTAATTTTTTTTCTAATTCTACTTTTTCTAAAATCATATCTATTCCTGGACAAAGTTTTCCATTTAAAAATGCTACAATTCCTCCACCTAATCCACCAGCTGCCCCTGCTCCTGATAAGTTAGATATATCTGTATTCATCTCTAATTTTATAACTTCTGCTAAATTTTTTAATCCATTATCCAATTCTACTACCATCTCTTCTGTAGCACCTTTTTGTCTTGAATAAATCTCTGCTGCCCCTCTTGAACCATAGAATGGATTATCTACATCACAAGCTACCAATATTTTGCACTCGTTTAACTCTTTAAGTTTATTTGTTGAATCTATAAATTTAACTTTAGATAAAATTTCACCACCAAATCCTAGCTCTTTTTTATTTTCATCTAAGAATTTGAAACCTAAAGCTTGTAACATTCCAAGTCCTGCATCATTTGTTGCACTTCCTCCAAGACCTATTATAAATTCACGGCACCCTTTTAAAATTGCATCTTTGATTAGCTCTCCAGTTCCATAAGTTGTTGTTTTCATAGGATTTCTTCTCTCAGCTGAAATTAACGGTAATCCTGATGCTTCTGCCATCTCTATTACAGCTGTACCATCTCCCATTATTCCATAAGTTGCTTCTATTTTTTCCATAAGAGGATTGTTAACAACCACCTTTACAAATTTTCCATTTGTTCCCTCTACTAAAGATGATACTGTTCCCTCTCCACCATCAGCTATTGGTACTTTTAAAACCTCTACATTTGAATAAACATTTTTTATTCCTTCATGTATAGCTTCTCCTAATTCAAAAGAACTTAAACTTCCTTTAAATGAATCAATTGCAATAACTACTTTCATAAAACCCACCTCGTTTTTCATTTTTATTTACTTTTATTTATTTCAACAGTAATATATTACTGCTCAAAAACTCCCAAATCTTTATTATCTATTAATAACTCTACTCTAGAATCCTCTTGTAAATATGAATATTCTTCAACAAACCACTTTACTAGCCCTTCATCTCTTTCAACAATTGTTCCATTATTAATAAATATATTTATTGTTATACTTTTAAAATACTTTAAACCTAGTTCAATATCTTTTTTAATCATCTCTTTTGTTTGCCCCTTAACACAAATTAAAAGACATATTGAATATAACTTTGAACTTAACTCTTCTAACTCTTTAACCCCGACATTAAAGTTTTTTCCGTATGAATTAATTCTAAATTCATTATCAAAAGTTTCCATTCCCATTCTAAATCTAATATCTATTCCATCAAAATAATCTTGTATCTCTTTTAATCTATTTTTGTATCCATAATAAATTTCAAAATATATTAATTTTATATTTTTTTCCAATACAACATCTTTTATTCTTTTTAGAGTAGATTCTGGTAATTCAAAAACTGATCCTGAATTTATAACCTCTAAAGCATGAAATTCTCCTGTTACCTCTTTTAGAGCATCTTCATTAACTTTATCTATCTCTTCTAAATCTATTGAATTATCCTCTATATAATTACAGAATTTACATTTCCCGTATTTACATGGTAATCCTTTTAATAAAACAATTTCTCTTTTATTTTTATTTTCAATTTTACTATATCTAACTCCCATTTTTTCTCCTTTTTGTTTAAATATAGAAAAGAGCAGGAAAAAATCCTGCTCAAATACTTTGATTAGTTATTAAATTTTGGTGCTGCTTCTTCTTTTATCATAGCCACAAAGTTTTCTAACGACATAGATTCCTGGTTTTGAGAACCAATTCTTCTGATATTTACTTCTCTATTTTCTACTTCATTTTTACCAATTATTAATTGAACTGGTATTTTATATTTTCCATTTGCTTCTCTTATCTTATAACCTATAGATTCAGCTCTAGTATCAATTTCAACTCTTATTCCCTCTGATTTTAATATAGCTACTAACTCTTTTGCATAAGGAATTACTTCATCATTTATTGTTAATACTTTAACTTGGCATGGTGCTAACCAAGTTGGGAAAGCTCCTGCATAGTGCTCTATTAATATTCCCATAAATCTTTCTAATGAACCATAAACAACTCTATGAATCATTACTGGTCTATGCTTTTCTCCATCTTCTCCTACATAAGATACATCAAATCTTTCTGGTAAGTTGAAATCTAATTGAATAGTTCCACACTGCCAAGTTCTTCCTATTGCATCTTTTATTTTAAAATCAAGCTTTGGACCATAGAAAGCTCCATCTCCAGGATTTAATTTATAATCTCTTCCTAACTTCTTTAAAGCACCTTCTAAAGCTGATTCAGCTTTATCCCAAATCTCTTGAGAACCTATAGCTTTTTCTGGTCTTGTAGATAATTCAATTGCATATTCAAATCCAAATAAACCTCTATAGAACTTATCTATTAAATTTACTACTCCAATTATTTCATCTTCAATTTGCTCTGGTGTCATAAATATATGTGCGTCATCTTGAGTAAAGTTTCTAACTCTCATAAGTCCATGAAGTGCTCCAGAGAACTCGTGTCTATGAACTATTCCTAACTCCCCAGCTCTTATTGGTAAATCTTTATAAGAATGCATTCCATGCTTATATACTAAAACTCCTCCAGGGCAGTTCATAGGTTTTATTGCAAACTCTGTATCATCAATTTCTGATGTATACATATTTTCTCTATAGTTCATCCAATGACCAGATGTTTCCCATAACTCTTTGTTTAACATAATTGGAGTCTGAATCATTTCATATCCAGCTTTTTCATGTTCTCTTCTCCATA
>JBOFLW010000163.1:0-1887 GCA_051658065.1 Cetobacterium sp. | reverse complement strand
TGTATAATTGAAAATATTCATGTATTGGGTAAAAATGAGATTGTAAGACAAAATGTAAAAGGTAACGGAGTTGGATGGTATCTTGATGGTTGTTTATCTGTTCTTTTAAATAACTGTTCGGCGAGTGGTTGGAATGATTCGGGTATCAAAATTAAAAGTACAGGATACAGCTCTTCAGCTCAATATTATAAGGTTCCAGTTTTAAATAATTTCAGAGCTTTCAAAAACTATATTGGAATAAAAAATGATGTTAGAGGTGAGTATTGCCAATTAAATGGATGTATAGCTGGTGAAAACTATATCGGATATTTCACTGGTGGTGGAAACAATATGGTCGTAAATTCACAATTTAATAGAAATCAAAATGGAGCAAGAGTTGTCGGTGGAACAACAGATGGAGTTACATATCCAAATAACTCTCATGCATCATTCACAGGGTGTCAGTTTAACCATAATATAGATGATTCTATAAGATTCGTGAATGTTGAAGTTGGATATATGCTAACAGGTTCACAATTTTTTGATGGTGATATAGTTTTAGAGGGAAGTACAAAAGGTGTTGTAATAAATGGTTCTGAGGGTGGAACTTGGAGTATAAACAGCTCTTCAACAGGGCAAAATTTAATTTCAAACTGCTATTTCTACACAAAACCATCTGGAAATTGGCTAACAACTATGGTTAATAAAAATAACATTGGAACAGGAGCACCAGCTGACGCTGAACCACCTGTGACACTACCACCTACAAATGGCTCAGGAACTACTATAGATGAGAGAGATTACATATTAAAAGCTCGATACGATTTTTATAAAACTTCAAACAGGGGAGTTACGAGTTGGTCAAGTGGTGGACCACATATTTTCTGGGGGTCTAAAGATGTAGTTGTATCACCGAAAAAATATGTTGGATATGTGATGATAAGATTGGCGAACTATAAAGAAGGCTCTATGAAAGAGTGCTCTTTAGGAGTTGTAGAAGCATCTACAGATATGTTCTTAGAAAATATAGTTCAAAACTATATTCCAGAGGTTAGAAAATTTGATAATGCATATTATGCACTAATTCCTGTTAAAAAAGAGTTTGAAAGATATGTTTACTTTATAGCTGGAGTAAATAGAGGTTTTTCAACAAGTGAAACTGGAATGGCTTACTCTAAAGTAAACTCAACGAGTAAGTTTGGATATTTTGGAACTTCAATGCCTCTTCATGGTGAGATTGTTCCAGTAAATACGAATACAATCAATTGTGAATTAGTAATTTTAAAAGATTATAGATAGAAAAAAATCCTCCACCATTCTGAGATTTTGAAAATCTGAGTTGGTGGGGGATTTTTACTTTACTTATATAATCTTAGTTGTCCACTCTTCAACATTCCATATCTCTGTAGCAACATCAGTATAGAATTCAGGCTCATGACTTACCATTAAAATAGTTCCATTGAACTCTATAAGAGCTCTTTTTAACTCATCTTTAGCATCTATATCTAGATGGTTTGTAGGCTCGTCTAGAATCAAGAAGTTGATTTCACGGTTCATAATCTTAGCAAGTCTAACTTTAGCATTCTCTCCTCCAGAAAGAACACGCATCTGACTTGTGATATGATCAGTTGTAAGTCCACATCTAGCAAGAGCAGCTCTAACCTCAGCATTTGTAAGCCCAGGGAACTCATTCCAGAACTCATCTAGAGCAGTTGTAGTAGAACTCTCCTCTTCTTGTTTGAAATAACCAATCTCTAAGAATTGCCCATGCTCTATCTCACCAGATATAGCTTTGATTCTTTTTAAAATTGTATTTAAAAGAGTAGATTTTCCTAAACCATTAACACCCTTTATAGCAATTTTTTGGTTACGTTCAATAGTGAAGTTAATAGGTTTTGTTAATGGCTC
>JBOFLW010000162.1:0-2613 GCA_051658065.1 Cetobacterium sp. | reverse complement strand
CAAATCTTGGTCTACATGCATCTCTTTTGCTTTTTCCTGCAACTTTTCATCTCGACTTGGACAAACACTCTTCGGCATTTTACTCTCATCTTTTGTTAAACAACCTCTAGTTACACATTTTGCACAAATACTCATTTTTCCCCCTCTATTTTACAGAACTCCTAAATAATTAACACCATTGTAAATACTAATCAATATAATTCCAACTACCATACATAAATATATTTTATCTACACCTTTTAATGATAATTTTTTTGAAATAATCGGTCCAACAGTACCTCCAACAATTCCACCAGCTACCATCAATACAAAAGCTAATCCAACAAAATCTGGCATACCTTTAAACAGTGTTTGAATAACACTTACTCCCTGAGAGAAAAGGATAATATAGATAGAATTAATAGCTGCTTCCTTTGAATTGAGACCAAAGAATAAATATAGAACCATCAAATTGATTGGTCCACCACCGATACCTAAAAATGAAGATAAAGCTCCTAAGAAAAATCCAATTACGAGTGATGTTCCCATATTTTGGATATTATAAGGCTTTATTTTAGATTTTTGAAGTGTGAAAATTAGCACTCCAAATGTTACAATTGCTAAAACAAATGACTGAGCTGCTCCTGCTATTGAAGGATTTCCAGCTGCAACTTTTACCCAATCAAAAAGTTGTTTTCCTAAAAAACCTCCTAAAGAAGCTCCAATAGCCAAATAAGTTCCACGCTTTTTCTCTGGTCTTACTCCTGCTTTACTATTTTTGTAAAGAGTCATACTCGTCATTGATAAAACTGTACATCCAGATAAAAAACTAATTGCCGATACATTCATAGTTCCAATAGCATCTAAAGTTGGCTTAATTATTACCCCACCACCAATACCACTAATTGCTCCTAGAATAGATGCCCCTACACAAACCAAAAAGTATAAAATTTCCATTCGACGCCCCCGTTTTCAATATTTTTCATACTATTACTAGTATGTTATATTCCATTACAGGTCATATTACAATGTTTTTTGCGGTAATTTTTAGCTCTTTTACTATACTATTTTTTGTCGTTTTCATACTATTCTGATTGTATTAACTTACAAAAAATATATCCTCGGTCATGACCGAGGATATATTTCAACTCCAAGTTAAATCATTTTTTAACATAGCTGAATAGTTATAATATGATTGTTTACTTATTCCCAATTTTCTTTGAATCTCAACAGCTTTCATTTTACGTTCTAAAAACTTTTGATAATATCCTCTAAAAACTTCAAGATTTACTTTTTTAGCTCGCCCTAATTTTTTATCTTTTTTAACACAATTTAGCTCGATATCTAATAGCTCTTGCACTATCTTTTTTTGTTTCTGATCAGCTTCTTCCAATATCACATCTAACAAAATATCAGAGATAAACTCTAGAACAGTTTCATTTTCTTTTATTTTATTCACAATAAACTCTTTGAAATAAGGCATATCAAGACACACGATTTCAACATTCTTTTTTATCAAAAAATTTATAACTTTTTTCACTTCTTTTTTATCTCTTCCAAGCTTATCAACCTCTTTAATAACAATGGTATCTCCACTTCTTAAAATTGATAATAATTTGCTTAACTCTTGTTTTTCTAATTCAATTTCACTAAATTTATCTTGAAATATAAAATTTTCATCAATCCCATATTTTAAAAGAGCATCCATCTGTTTTTGAATAACTTGGTGCTCTGTATTTACTCTAGAATATCCATATTTCATAATTTTAACTCTCCTGTTTTTAATTATATTTTATATTTGAATTGTAAGTCAACTTTTAGAAAAATGCAAGCTTTTTATTTTTTATTTTTTTTATTTTTCTAAAAGATGAATAAAATCAACGGTATCCATCATAAAAAATAGTCCATTTATTTAGTCTAAAAATGTTTTAAAAACATTTTTTTTGTACAAAAACTTGACTTAATTTTAATTTCATATTAGAATTACCGACATTACAGAACGAACAAATTTATCAAAAGGAGAAACTTATGAATTCAAAAGATACTGTTAGCAATCTATTAAGAGGGGCTAATATCACTATTAACGAAGGAAAAACAAGTACAATCACTGTTAATGACGACAGTTTTTATAAAAAAATATTATTAGACGGGTCTCTTGGATTAGGTGAAACGTATGTTGATAAAATATGGAATTCTGAACATGTTGATGATTTTATTTTCAAAATTTTAAGAGGAAATTTAGAAGAGCATTACAACTCTGAATTAGCTATTAGTTTAGCTAAAGAGAAATTCAAAGATTTAATAAATCCACAGAATATATTTAATTCTAAAAAAGATATATCTTACCACTACGATACTGGAAATAATCTATTTTACAATATGCTAGACAAAAGAATGGTTTATACTTGTGGATACTGGAAAAATGCAAAAAATTTAGATGAAGCTCAAGAGCACAAAATGGAATTAATTTGTAAAAAAATTGGATTAAAACCTGGAATGACAGTCCTTGATGTTGGTTGTGGCTGGGGACCATTTATGAAATATGCAGCTGAAAAATATGGAGCTATTTGTACTGGAATTACTCTGTCAAAAGAACAGATAAAGCTAGGTGAGGAGATGTGTAAAGGGCTTCCT
>JBOFLW010000161.1:0-3274 GCA_051658065.1 Cetobacterium sp. | reverse complement strand
TGAACTCCAATACTATCAATTAATTTTGAAACTATATGTTCAGCTTCTTTTTCTAAATAAGGAATTAGCTTTAAGTAGTCTACATATATTTTCATTAGTTCATCCCAATCTAATCCAGTTGACTGAAAATACTCTTCAGTTATAGAGAAAATTTTGAAGAATTCCTCTTTATTTAT
The DNA here is from genome assembly GCA_051658065.1 of Cetobacterium sp. Taxonomy (GTDB): domain Bacteria; phylum Fusobacteriota; class Fusobacteriia; order Fusobacteriales; family Fusobacteriaceae; genus Cetobacterium_A. Next base: position 3,098 of record JBOFLW010000161.1, on the reverse strand, counting down.
ACTTTTATCTAACATAAAACTAAACACCTCTTTGTTATTTTCTAGCTATTTTTTCTAGTGTAATTTCACAAGTTTTTCTATAAGATACTAAACTATCTTCTTTTATCTCTCTTTCTTCTAAAGGAGAAGTTGTGACTATTTTTTCTAAGATATTAAACTCATTACCTTTAATTATATGAATTCTTTCTAAAGATAATCTATCACCTTGAATAAACTCAAAATCATTTAAATTATATTTAAAGTTTATCCAACTTTCTAACTTCTGAGTTTTATCTATCATATTTAATAATGCTAATGAATAAAACGAAATATCTTGCTGTAAAAGTTTTTCTCTTTTTGAATTTTCAATCTCTAGTATCTCTTTTTCTAATAAATCTAATTTCATAATTTCAATTCTATTTTCAAAAGATATTTTACCAGTTAATAACTTTCCAAATAACTCAATTGAATATCCTGTAAAGATATCTTTAAATAGCTTTGTATTAAATATCAATCTTTTAATATTGTTATTTTTATATATTTTATAATAATAATTATTTACAACTGTATCAAAAGAACCATCCTTTTTTAAATTTATTTCTAAACCTAATTTGAATTCTCTATTTTTCAATTCTAAATATTTTTTATTATTAATTTCAATTATTCTACTATTGCATTCTTTTAAATGCTCTTCATTAATTTTTAATTCGGTAATTCCAAAAGTTTTTATTAGTTTTTGAATTTTCATATCTTTTATTGTTGAAAATTGGATAGGTAATTTATCCAATTTTAAAGAGCTATACCTTATTTCTAAAGCAGTTTCTATCAATTCAAAATTTTCAACTTCAACCTCTAAAACTTCAGGATCTCTTTTAATAATATTTAGTATCGTTTCTGTAGGTAATTCCTCTTTTAATTCTGTATCTAGAACTTCTTCGACTATTACTTCTTCTACTTCAATTACTTCTTCAGATATTATTAATTCAGAATCCTCTGAAATTACCGAAAGAGCTTTTTTCCTGCTGTAGCCTCTTTCAATTCTAATTCAATCTCTTCTACCTTATTTGAGCAAAGATAATCTTTTAACTCCTTTAAAAAATCTTCTTCATTATGAGGTAATAACTTCACTCCAAGATCATTTAATCTTTCAATTGTTTTTGTTTTTAATACATTTGAGCTACTTACAGCATATATTATATCTTTTTTCTCTACTCCAGATAACGTTGATTCTAATATATCTATAAAATCTGAGTTATTTAAATCTAATCCCAAAATTAGCGTTGGATATTGTGCTATATCTTCTTTCATATTCTTAAAGAATTTTTTATAAAAATCTAAAACATTTAATTTTCTATAATCTTGAATAGAAATAAATATTTTTTCATGTTTAGCAACATCACCTAAAATTTTGTAATGCTTAATCTCCCCACTTTTAGCTATTTTTATATTTTCATCTGTTGGTAAAATTTTCACTACTTTACTTGAATTTAAATCATCTAAAACTATATCATAATCTGTTGAAAAAACAGCATTTATTCTATCACTTTCAGAAAAAATATTTAATAATTCTGTAGTTTCTCTATTTGTTTCGTATAAATTTTTGATTTTTCTCAATAATGAACTTCTGCTACTAACAACTCCATCTAGATAAAGTTGACTGATTTGAAATAAAGAGTTTTCATCTCTTATGTAACCTTTTATATTTTCCTTCATATCTTTCATTAATAACTTTGCTAACTCTCTTCTTGTTGGATATCCAGCTTCTTTTACTAGAAAATCTCCCATGAATAAATTAATTTTATCAGTTTCATTAAATCTATTGAAAAAACTCATAATAACACCTCTCTTTCTTTAAAAATAAACACTTTGGCAATATAAGTATATCTTAATTTTGATTATTTCACAAGCATATTCTTCTAAAAAGATAAAAAAAAACCGTAAAGAGTACTTAATTTACTTTACGGTTTAAATTAATTATTTAATTATAAATGAACTTGCTATAACTTTTCCATCTTCAGTATATAAAACTGCCCCTTGACCTGGAGTTACTGCTCTTACATTATCTTTTGTAAATAAAACTTCTATTGTATCGTTATCTATAACTCTAACTTTACAAGGATGAAGTCTATCTCTAGATCTAGCTTTAACAAAACATTCTAATCCATCTAATTCTTTTGTTTCCTTTACTAATAAAAGATTAAGTTGATTAGCAATAAGACTCTCTCTCATTAAGTCATCATTATCTCCAACTATAACCGTATTATTTTTTGTATCTAAAGCGATTACATATAGAGGATTTGCTGATGCTATTCCAAGTCCTTTTCTTTGACCAATTGTGTAGAATGCCAATCCATTATGCTTTCCTAACATTTTACCATTCATATCAACAATTTTACCTGGAATATCAATTTTACCATCTGTCTTATCCATTAAAAACTCTTTTAGCTTACCATCTTCAACAAAACATATCTCTTGTGAATCTTTTTTAGCATAAACTCTAACACCTAAATCTTTTGCTAGCTCTCTAACTAAAGGTTTCTCCATTTTTCCGATAGGGAACATTATATATTTTAAATTTTCTTTCTTTATTTGAGATAAGAAATAAACCTGGTCTTTATTCATATCATCACCTATAGCTAATGTTTCATCAACTATATTTGCATAGTGACCAGTAGCTAATAACTCAGCTCCTTTTTCTATTGCAAACTCTATCAGTTTTCCAAATTTAATATGTCTGTTACAAACCATACATGGATTTGGTGTTCTTCCAGAGCTATACTCTTCTACAAAGTAATTGATTACATCTTTTTCAAACTCCTCTGTAACATCAAGTAAATAATGTTCAATACCTAAATCATCACATATTCTTTTTGCATCTTTATCCTCTTCACCACAAGTTTTCATTGTAACACCAAAGATATTATACCCTTGCTTTTTTAAAAGATATGCAACAGTTGAAGAATCAACTCCTCCACTCATAGCAACTGCTATAACTTTTTTTTCGTTTTCTTTGTTATAATCTAAATTCATAAATTACCATCCTTTAAGAAATATTATTTCTATTATCATTTGTAGAAGGCAAATATAATAGTTCCAATTCCAAATATTAAAATTAACAA
>JBOFLW010000160.1:0-1250 GCA_051658065.1 Cetobacterium sp. | reverse complement strand
CTATCGAAGAAGATAAGGTTAAAACCAGATAAAACTCAGGAATCTTTACTTTGGAAATCAACAGGAACAGCAAGATTTATCTACAATTGGACTTTAGGAAGACAGAAAGAAAATTATGAAAATGGTGAAAAGTTTCTTTCGGATAATTTTCTGAGAAAAGAGATTACACAGCTTAAAAAATTAGAACTTTCTTGGTTATCAGAAGTTTCTAATAATGTAGCTAAACAAGCAGTAAAAGACGCTTGTAACAGTTATAAAAGTTTTTTTAAAAAGCAAACTGGATTTCCTAAATTTAAAAGTAAAAAGAAAGCTAAGCCTAGTTTTTATAATGATACTTCTAAATTAAAAACAAAAGAATTTTCTGTTTTAATAGAAAAAGTTGGATGGGTTAAAACCGCTGAACAAGTTCCAATAGATGTTAAATACACTAATCCTAGAATTAGTTTTGATGGAAAATATTGGTATATCGCTGTAGGAATTGAAAAACAGAATAACACTTTAGAACTCAATGATGCTCCACTTGGAATAGATTTAGGTGTTAAAGATTTAGCTGTCACTTCTGATGGAAAAGTATATAAAAATATAAATAAGAAAAAAAATATTAAAAAATTGAAAAAGAAGTTAAAAAGATTGCAAAAACAGGTTTCACGAAAATATGAAAAATCTCGGGAGGTGAATAACCGTTACGACAAGAGCCAAAATATCGTGAAATTAGAGAAGAAAATAAGGCTCGTTCATAGAAGAATTTCTAATATCCGAAACAATAATCTTCATCAAATTACTAATGAGATAGTGAAAACCAAGCCATCTCGAATTGTAATGGAAGATTTAAATGTGAAAGGTATGATGAAAAATAAGCATCTCTCAAAGGCTATAGCAGAACAGAACTTCTATAAATTTATAACTTATATGAAATATAAAGCTGAATTTAATGGAATTGAATTTATACAAGTACCTAGATTTTATCCAAGTTCTAAGACCTGCTCAAATTGTGGAACTATTAAGAAAGATTTAAAACTTTCTGACAGAGTTTTCAAATGCGAATGTGGTCATATTATGGATAGAGATTTAAATGCAAGTATAAATTTAAGCAATTACAGAGTTTCCTAAAGAAGAAAACTATAATATGTACCGTTCGTTATGCGGGAATTTAAGCCTTTGAAGAGTTATAAAAACGAGAGTAGTCTCTAAATGTAGACAAAATTGAATTCTATGAAAAAGGAATGATACTTTTGACTTTATATATTTTA
>JBOFLW010000159.1:0-5131 GCA_051658065.1 Cetobacterium sp. | reverse complement strand
ATAAATTTCATAACTCCTCCATTTGTTAAAGTAAAATAATAAAGATTATACCAAAAATTACTTTAACAATCAAACTATTTGTAAAAAAATAGTTTGAAATAAAAATATCTTGACTAATTCTTTTAAAAAAACTATAATAACTTTGAGTTACAAACTATTTGTTCGGAGGAGGCATGTGTTGATAGAATTAATTAAGGCAGGTGGACCATTGATGGGAGTAATAATTTTACTTTCAGTAGGAGGGTTAACTGTAATTTTAGAAAGAGGATATTATTTTTTTAAAAATGAAAAAGATAATGGAGCACTTTTAATAACTCATTTAGAAAAATTTATAAAAAATAATGAAAGAGAAAAAGCAATTATAGCTTGTGATTCTTTTAAAAATACTTCATCAAAAGTTATGAAAACAATATTAGTAGAATATAACAGTGGAAAAATGAATTGTTGCACATTTGATTATTTGGAAGAAAAAGCAAGAGAATGTGCACTAAGAGAGATACCTAAACTTGAAAAGCATATGTGGATATTAGGTTTAGCAGCAAACATAACTCCTTTAGCCGGTTTGTTAGGAACGGTGACTGGTATGATTGGGGCATTTACAGCAATGTCTAAGCATGGGGCAGGAGATCCAACAATTTTAGCATTTGGAATATCTCAAGCTTTAATAACAACAGCATCAGGTTTGATAGTTGCAATTCCAGCTATGATATTTTACAATTTTTATCAAAAAAAAATAGAAAAAGCAATGATTGATATGGAAAAAAATGTTGTTGAATTTATAAATATTTTAAGAAAGATGTAGGAGAGAAAATGTTTAAATCTAAAAGTTTTATAAATTATGAAAAAAAGCAGTTATCTCCAGATTTAACTCCGCTAATTGATGTAGTATTTTTATTGTTAATATTTTTTATGGTATCAACAACTTTTGATGATATGAAAGGTATTAAAATAGATTTACCAAAATCAAATGTATCTGAAATTGTTCAAACAATTGATAAAATATCAGTTTTACTAACAAAAAATGGAGAATTAAAATTGAAAATAGATAAAGATAAAACGAGTCAAATCATTGAGGTAAAGAAAGATGAATTATTAGAAAAATTGAAAAATATAGTATTAACAACAGATAATAAAAAAGTATCATTGGTTGCAGATAGAGAAATTAATTATGGTGATATTGTAGATATAATGTCAGATATAAAACTTTCAGGAGCAACGGCGATAGATATAGAAACTAAAGGGAAGTGATTAAAAAATGCGTTTTAAAACAAGATATAAAAGTCATTATAATTCAAGTGCTTTAATTGGAAAATATTATCCACAAAAAAGAGTTACAGAGGAAGAATTTTTAAATACATTGTCAGAAACTCCAAAAGATATTCCAAGAGTAGTATATGTTCATACTCCATACTGTGATAAAATCTGTTCTTTTTGTAATTTAAATAGAGAACAAGTAAATGGAAGCCTAGATTCTTATGCTGATTATATAGTTCAAGAGTTTGATAGGTATGGTCAATATAAATATTTTAAAGAAAAAAAAGTTGATGTAATCTATTTTGGTGGTGGAACACCAACTGTTTATAAAGTTGATCAATTGGAAAAAATATTAAAAAGTGTGAATAAAAATATACAATTTCAAAAAGATTATGAATTTACTCTAGAAACAACTTTACACAATTTGAACTCAGAGAAAATAGAATTAATGAATAAGTATGGTGTAAATAGATTATCAGTAGGAATTCAAAGTTTTTCAGATGAAGGAAGAAAATTTTACAATAGAACATATACTCAAAATGAAGTTATAGAAAAATTATTAAATTTAAAAGATAAATTTAATGGAGAAGTTTGTATTGATATAATCTACAATCATCCAACTCAGACAATAGAGGATGCAAAAAATGATGCTAAAATTATAAAAAAATTAGATTTAGGAAGTACAAGCTTTTACTCTTTAATGATTCATGAAGGGTCTGCTTTATCAATTGATATAAAAGATGAAAAATTAAAATTAGAAGAAGATTTAAAGCGTGAAAGGTCTTTACATGATGCATTTATAAAAGAGTTAACTAATGATGAGAACTATTATGTTTTAGAATTGACGAAAATAGCAAAGCATGGAAGAGATAAATACAAATATATAAAAGCTAGATCTTTTGGAGGAGATACTTTCCCAATAGGTGTTGGAGCAGGAGGAAATGTTGGTAATTTTTCAATATTTAGAATGAAAAAAGATATGACAATGTTTGTAGAAAAAAGTGATTATCAGCAAAGGCTAGATAGACTTGCAGGGTTGTTCCAATTTCCAATAATAGAAAAAATAGCTGTAAATCAAATTTTAAATTTTGAAGAAAAAGAAGTATTCGAAAATTTAGTTAAAGAATTAAAAATAGAGGGTTATATAGATGAAGATGAATCAAATTATAAACTAACAGAAAATGGATTGTTTTGGGGAAACAATATTTCTAGAGAGATAATAACTAATATAGTTCAAAAAACGTTAGAAATTAAATAATTTAATAAAAGGGGATAAATAATTATGAATAAAAAAATTGGAATATTAAGTCTAGTTATTTCAGCATTAAGCTATTCAAATGATGATTTTTTCTATGAAGAAGCTAATAAAGGAGTTGCATTAAAAGAGAGTGTTATATCAACAACAGGATTTGAAACAGCTCAAAGAAATATAGCAAATACAGTAACAGTTATAACAGCAAAAGATATAGAGGATAAAAATTATCAATCAGTTTCAGAAGCATTAAAAGATGTTCAAAGTATAAATATAATTGGAGATTTAAAGGATCCTATTATAGATATGAGAGGTCAAGGAAACAAAGCAACAGCAAATGTTCAAATAATGGTGGATGGAGTAGGAATAAATCTGTTAGATACATCTCATGCAAAAACACCTATAAATACAATTCCAGTTGAAAGTATAGAGAAGATTGAGGTGATTCCAGGTGGTGGAGCTATTCTTTATGGAAGCGGTACTAGAGGTGGTATTATTAATATAATAACTAAATCTAGAGCAGGTTTAAATGGAGGGTCTCTCTCATCTGAATTAAATACATTTGGTGGAAAAAAAGGTGAGGTATCTTACGGAACAAATATTGGAAAAATTGATTTAAATCTTAATTATACTAAGAATGATTATAAAGGCTTTAGAGATGGAGATAAATCTGATTCTGAATATTTTGAAGGAAGTGTAAAATATGAAATAGATAAAAAACAAAATATAGTATTAAAATATTCAAGGTATGAAGATATTTCAACATCTCCAAGAGGATTAACAAAAGACCAATTATCAAATCCTAAAAGTGACGGATTAAAATTAGGTGATGAATTAATTAAGAATGATACATTAAAAAATGAATTTACAGGAAAATATGAGTATAAAATTAATGAAAAAATTGAATTAGACTTAATTGCTTTTTATCAAGAAACAGATATTTATAATGAGAATAACTATTCAAAAGGAGTTTTGGTAAAAAACTATATGGATTATACAGATAAAAAGATAGGTTTTAAGCCAAAATTTAAATTTAATTATTCTGATAATGATAGCCTAATTTTAGGTTATGACTATATAAATAGCAATTTAAAAAGAGATAGTCAAATGGATATGTTCAGTTCTGAAAAATATTTGAATGATTTAAATAAAACAACTCATAGTATTTTTGCTTTAAATCAGAATAAAATTGGTAAATTTGAATTTACTCAAGGTATAAGATATGAGATGGCAAATTATAATACAGATAGATTATATCAAAAAAATTCTATTTCAACAGGTGTTATAACAGCTGATACAGTAATAGAAAGAGAAACAACTATGAAAAATGTAGCTTATGAAGTAGTTGGGAATTATTTGTATTCTGAAACAGGAAATATTTATTTAAAAGGTGAAAAAGGTTTTACATCACCAACACCATCACAACTAGTAGATAAATTAAATGGAGAGTACCTAGAAAATAATTTAAAATCAGAAACATATATGAGTTATGAATTAGGGTTTAAAGATTATTTATTTACAAGCTTTATAAGTGGTGCAGTTTACTTGACAGAAACAGATGATGAAATAGCAACAGAGAATTTAGAAAAAATGGATTTCAAAAATTATAATATAGGAAAAACAAGAAGATATGGATTAGAACTAAATGCTGAACAATATTTTGGTAATTTAACATTAAGAGAGGGTTATTCATTGGTTAAAGCTGAAATATTAAAAGATCAAAATAGTTCAATAAAAGGAAATGATGTTGCAAATGTACCAATGAATAAATTGAATATAGCTTTAGATTATAAAATCACACCAAAGCTAAATACGATTTTAAATACAATCTATTCTTCTGGTTACTATTTAGACAATGAAAATTCAAATGGAAAACAAAATGAAAATATAGTATCAAATTTAACAATTAATTATAGACCATTAGATAATTTAAGAATTTACACAGGAATTAATAATTTATTCAATGAGAAATATTATACATCAATAAGTACAGATGGAAAAGAGTTTAATCCTGCAGCAGAAAGAAGTTTATATGCTGGATTTAAATATAATTTCTAAAAAGGAGAGTTAATGTGAAAAATAAAACATCATTGATACTAATTCTAATAATAATGCTAGTAGCAGTAACTTCTTTAAGTTTAGGAAGTGTTTCTATACCTATTAAACAATTATTTTCAATGAATGATGCACCAGATTATATAAAGATAATAATTTATGATATAAGGTTACCAAGAATAGTTATGGCAATATTGATAGGAATGATGCTATCTTCAAGTGGAGTAGTAGTTCAAGCTGTATTTCAAAATCCGTTAGCAGACCCTTATATTATAGGAATTGCAGCAAGTGCTACATTTGGAGCAGTTATAGCGTATATTTTTCAACTTCCAGATATATTTTATGGCGTTTTAGCATTTGTATCATGCCTCATAAGTACGTTTATAATATTTAAATTATCAAATCAAAATGGTAAGGTAGAAATAACAACATTATTAATAGTAGGGATAGCTGTATCTTCTTTTATAGGTGCATTTACATCTTTTGCAATGTATTTAATAGGAGAGGAATCATTTAAAATTACAATGTGGTTAATGGGATATTTAGGTGGAGCAACATGGACAAAAATAT
>JBOFLW010000158.1:0-4465 GCA_051658065.1 Cetobacterium sp. | reverse complement strand
ATATGACTTTAGTTCAATATAGAGATGAAATAATAATAATAGATTCAGGAGTGACTTTTCCAGATGATGGTTTATTAGGTATAGATTTAGTAATTCCAGATTTTAGTTACATTGAAAGTAATAGAGATAAAATTAAAGGTCTTTTCATAACTCATGGTCATGAAGATCATATTGGATCAGTACCTTATCTATATCAAAAAATAGATAAAAAAATTCCTGTACATGGTGGAAAGTTAACGCTTGCACTTATAAAATCAAAATTTGAAAGTGGAGAGGTATCAAAAGTTCTACCTAAAATGAGAGAAGTTAAAGGAAGAGATAAAATAAAAGTTGGAAAATATTTTGAAGTTGAATTTGTTGGAGTAACTCATTCAATAGCTGATGCATATGCTGTAGTTGTTACAACACCTGCAGGAAGAGTAATGTATACTGGAGATTTTAAAATAGATTTAACTCCAGTAGATGGAGATGGAGTAGACTTTTTAAGACTTGCACAAATAGGTGAAGAGGGAGTAGATTTATTACTTTCAGACTCTACAAATTCAGAAATAGATGGATTTACACCTTCAGAAAGAAGTGTTGGTGAAGCTTTTAAAGTAGAATTTGCTAAAGCTAAGGGAAGAATAATAATAGCTGCATTTGCATCTCATGTTCATAGATTACAGCAAGTCGTAAATATAGCACATGAGCACGGAAGAAAAATAGCTATAGATGGAAGAAGTTTAATAAGAATATTTGATATTGCTTCAAATTTAGGATATTTAAAATTACCAGAAAATATAATGGTTAATTTAGCAGATGTAGATAAAATGAAAGATAATAAAGTTGTTATTTTATGTACTGGAACTCAAGGAGAGCCAATGGCTGCTCTTTCTAGAATAGCTAAAAACATGCATAAGCACACAAAAGTTAAAGAGGGCGATACAGTAATAATATCAGCTACTCCAATTCCTGGAAACGAAAAAGCTGTATCAAATAATATAAATAATCTTTTAAAATATGATGCTGAAGTTGTATTTAAAAAGATAGCTGGTATTCATGTTTCAGGACATGCAAGTAAAGAAGAGCAAAGATTGATGTTAAACTTAATTAAACCAAAACATTTTATGCCAGTTCATGGAGAATTTAAAATGTTAAAAGCACATAAAGAAACAGCTATAGAAACAGGAGTTCCTAAAGGTAATGTTGTAATAGCTACAAATGGAAGTAAAGTTGAAGTTACAAAATCGAGTGCAAAAATTAAAGGAAAAGTAAATGCAGGAGCAACTTTAGTTGATGGATTAGGTGTTGGTGATATAGGTCATATAGTTTTAAAAGATAGACAACAATTATCTCAAGATGGAGTAGTAATAGTTGTATTTACTCTAGATAAAGAAACTGGAAAAGTATTAAGTGGTCCAGATATAGTAACAAGAGGATTTGTTTATTCAAGAGATTCAGATCAAATTTTAAATGAAGCAAATGAACAAATAAAAGTAAAATTGAAAGAGTTTGAAATTGCTGGAACAAAAGATTGGGCAGTGATAAAAAATAGTGTTAGAGATTTAGCTGGAAAGTTCTTTTATAATAAAATAAAAAGAACACCAGTAATTCTGCCAATAATTATGGATGTATAAAAAATTTATATAAAAAATAAAACAAGAGATTAAGAGGAGATAAAATGAATTTAACAAGTAAAAAGAGAGCATTTTTAAGAAAGAGAGCTCACAAATTAGATCCAATATTTAGAATAGGAAAAGAAGGGTTTTCTGAGTCTTTAACACAAGGTGTTTTAGAAGCCTTAACTCCAAGAGAATTAATAAAAGTAAAAATTCTTCAAAATTCTGAAGTAGATAAAAATGAAGTAGCTTATCAAATAGCTGATGCTATTGAAGCTGAAGTTGTTGGAATAATAGGAAGAACTATAATTTTCTATAAAGAAAATCAAGATAAACCAACAATATCATTAGAATTAAAGCTAGTTAAATAAAATACTAAGAGAGTGGGGAAACTATGAAAACAGGAATAATTTTAGGTAATAGAATTCTAGACGTAGTGTTTATAGCTTGGTTTATAGCACAGTTTTATAAAGTTGCAACTACAATATTTATTGATAAAAAATTAAATATGAAAAGAATTTTAGAAACTGGAGGAATGCCAAGTTCCCACTCTTCAACTATGGCATCATTGAGTACAACAGTGGCTTTAGCTCATGGAACACAAAGTACAATATTTGCTATTTCATTTGTTTTAGCAGGAGTAGTTATGTATGATGCAGCTGGAATTAGAAGAGCAGCTGGAAAACACGCAGGACTTTTAAATACTTTACTAGATAGATTTGCAGCAAAAGTTGGAGAGAGATTGCATGATGAAAAACTAAAGGAACTTTTAGGGCATAGTCCATTAGAAGTTTTGGTAGGGGCTATATTGGGAGTGGTTGTAGCCTTTTTATTTAAAGGTTATATTCAAGCTTAAGGATGGAAAAGATGAAGTTAGATAAACTGTATATAGAAAAATTAAAAAAAGAAAGTCAAGAGATTAGAGATACATTAATTGAAACAACGAGTAAAAATGGTGGACACTTAGCACCAAACTTAGGTGTAGTAGAATTAACTCAGTCGATTGTTGAAGTTTTTGATTTACCAAATGATAAATTATTGTTTGATGTAGGACATCAATCATATGTTTATAAATTATTAACAGGAAGAAAAGATACGTTTAAAACGTTAAGAATGAGAAAAGGAATAGGGCCTTTTTCTGATCCAAGAGAAAGTGAATATGATTTCTTTATAGCTGGTCACGCAGGAAGTGCTTTATCAGCAGGAGCTGGAATTGCAAAGGCAAATCCAGAAAATAAAGTTGTAGTAGTAATAGGGGATGCTTCTATTGCTAATGGTCATTCTTTAGAAGCTTTAAATAATATAGGAGATAATATAAAAAATTTAATAGTAATATTAAATGATAATGAGATGTCTATAGGAAAAAATGTAGGTTCTTTATGTAATTTTTTTGGAAAATTAATGATAAGTAACGTTTACATGAATATAAGAAAAGATGTTAGAAGTATTATAAGTAAAGCAAGAGTTGGAGTTCGTGTTAAAGGTATTTTAGAAAGAATAGAGCACTCAGTAAAACAATTTTTTCTCCCTTCTAGTATTTCAGAAGTTTTAGGATATCAATTCTTAGGTGTTATCGATGGACATAATTTAGAAGAATTAATAAAAAATTTAAAAATAGCTAAAGAGATGGAAGGTCCTATATTTATTCATGTTAAAACAGAAAAAGGAAAAGGATATCACTTGGCTGAAGAAAATAAAGAAAAATTTCATGGAATATCTCCGTTTAATCCAGAAACAGGTGAAGTAGAATCTGGTGGTAAAACTTATTCTAATATTTTTGGAGAAAAATTAGTAGAGTTAGCAAAAGAAGATAAAGATATATATGCTATATCAGCAGCTATGGTAAAAGGAACTGGATTAGGAGAATTTCAAAATAAGTATGAAGATAGATGTATAGATGTAGGAATAGCAGAAGGACATGCTGTTACATTTTCAGCGGGATTAGCAATATCTGGAAAAAAACCTTATGTAGCTGTTTATTCAACATTTTTCCAGAGATCATTTGATCAACTTATACATGATGTAGGGCTTCAAAATTTACCTGTAAAATTTATTGTAGATAGAGCAGGAATAGTAGGAGAAGATGGAAAAACACACCAAGGAATACATGATATTAACATGTTTTTAACTATGCCAAACTACAGAGTTTTAGCACCTACAACAGGAAAAGAACTTGAAAAAATTATAGAACTATCTAAAGATTTTAAAGAGGGACCATTAGCAATAAGATTTCCAAGAGGAAATGCATTTGAATTAGAATCAAATTTAGATTTAAATTTTGAAATAGGTGTATGGCAAGAGATAACAAAGGGACAAAATAACCTTTACTTAGCAACAGGATCTATGTTAAAAGAACTTATGAATATAGAAAAAAATCTTATAGAAAAAGGATTAGGTGGAACTATTGTAAGTTGTTCATCTATAAGACCTTTAGATGAAAAATTTATTATAAATGAATTTTCAAAATATAAAAATATATTTACCTTTGAAGATGGTTATGTAAGAGGTGGATTTGGTAGTGAAATATTAAATTTCTTAAATGAGAAAAAAATAGAAATTAATATAAATATAATAGCACTAAATAATATTGCAATACCTCACGGTACAAGAAATATGTTATTAGAAGAGTATGGACTAAGAGGTAAAAAACTAATAGAGAGAATTGAGGATAGCATTAATGGCGAAAAATAGTAATGCACTAAAGTTTATAAAACTTTTGTTAAACCACGAAATGGTTTTAGATTTGGATCATCACGAAGATCAAGGAGTTAAAGTAACAACTCATACTTATGATGTTTTAAAAATATCTTTTGAAGAGATAAAAAGAGATTTTAGAGATTTAAGAGAAGCTAGAGAAAAGGTTGAAT
>JBOFLW010000157.1:0-6374 GCA_051658065.1 Cetobacterium sp. | reverse complement strand
TATATCGTTCCTTGTGGTGGAACTCATTGTGAAAATACACAAGATTTAGTTGGAATAAAAATTAAGAGAAAAAGCATTGGAAAAACATCTGAAAGGCTAATTGTTGAATTACCTTTTAACGAAGAGTTTTTAAAATTATATGGTGATTCAAATGATTAAAGGGGCTTCGGTTAATAATGGTTTTAAAGTTACCTTAGAAAGCAAATTTATATTATTGACAATTTTGGCAATTTGTTTTTTAGCAACTGGTGGAATCTTTGTAAAACTAAGTTCACTTCCACCTATAGCTACAGCATTTTATAGAATTTTATTTTCGATACCAATACTTTATCCGTTTGTAAAAACTGATTTAATAAAAACATCAAAAAAAGATAGGAGTTTAATCTCTTTAGCTGGAATTTTTTTAGCTTTAGATTTAATTTTCTGGAATATATCTTTCCATTTAACAACTGTTGCAAATGCTAATTTATTAGCTAATTTAGTTCCTTTTACAGTTATTCCAGTTTCTTATTTTTTATACAAGAAACGACTATCAAAAGTTTTTGTTATTGGGTTATTTATAACTTTGATTGGACTAGTTGTTCTTATGTCTGGAAAACTAAATCCAAATATAAATAATTTTAAAGGAGATATGTTAGCATTTATTACCTCAATATTTTATGGATTATTTTTATTAGTTGTTTCTAATATTAGAAAGAGAATAAATGCTATGACAATTATATTTATAAGTGGATTTGGAGGAGGACTTACACTATTTATAGCTATGTATGTGATAGAGGGATTACACTATCCAAAAAATATAAATGAAATACTTCCTCTTGTAGGATTAGCTTTAGTATCTCAAATTTTAGGACAGGGTCTTTTGAGCTATTGTATAGGAAAAATTGATATAACTTTATCATCTGTTTTAGTTTTAAGTCAGCCTATTATTGCAGCTTTGTACTCTTATTTTATTTTTAGAGAAAACCTTACTTTTCAAGAAATTTTTGGTATTTTAATTGTCTTAATAGGAATATATCTAGCTAAAATAGGAAATAATAATTAAAATAAAAAGAGATTTAGAGGACTTCTAAATCTCTTTTATTAGTCAATAAAATCAAGGCTTTTTGGTGTTTAAACCTCAAGCCTTGATCAGAATTTCTCTTAATCCATCTGCTGTATCTATTTTATTTTCTTCAAAAATATATTTTCCAAGAAAATTCACATGTTGAGTTCCTAATGGACTAACTCTTTGAAAGTCCTTTTCATCAAACCACTCTTCATTTTGAACAATTAATTTTACTTTTTCTAAATATCTAGAATTCCAAATAATTAGAGAAGATAGAAGTATATTCAGACAGCTTGCTTTTTCTAATTGATTGTCTATTGTAGCTTCATTAAGTCTCCCATGTTTACCAAAAAACATAAGTCTTCCAACAGAATTTATAGATTCTCCTTTATTAAGCATTTTTTGAACTTCTTTTCTCAGTTCTCCATCTGTAAAATAATTCAATATATATCTGGTTTTCAATATCCTTCCAATCTCTTTTAATCCTCTTGCCACTCCGTTATCCCTGTTGTATGAGTTTATTTTCTGAAGAATCAGAGAAGCTTTTACTTTTCCACATTTAATAGATTCAATTAATCTTAGAATCTCGTTATAGTTTTCAACTATTACTTTTTCATTAATCTTTTTGAATTTTTTTTCATCTAATTCAATGTTCTCGAAATAGTAAAGCTGTTGTTGCTCTAAATTTTTTATTCTTGGTTTGAAATTAAAGCCTAAAAGATATGTAAGAGCGAACATCTGCTCTGTATACCCTGCTGTATCTGTAGAATGATCATAAATTTCTAAATCTGATTCATGATAAAGAAGACCATCTAAGACGTGGTTACTATCTCTTCCTTCAAGCATTTGAACATAAAAAGGCGTATATTGATCACTAACGTGTCTATAAATTCCACCGCCTTTATTCCCATAATGAGCATTATAGTCAGCATAGATAGTCTTTGAATTTATAGGAACTCTCATTCCATCAGAAGAAGATTTATCACCACTTCCCCAATTTTTAACTATTTCAAGTGAATGATGATAATTTACCAATCGTTTCTGGGCCTTAGATAAAGCATCACTATTGAAATAAAATTCATTGGTTCTTCTGAGTACAGATTCCTCTATAGAACTAGAGATCGCCATCTTTGAAAATCCTATATTATGCCCGTTTGCCATTAAAGTAGCAATCAAAGGTTTTTGCTTTTGAGAAAAGCTATTATCTTTTCCTCTTATATCTTCTAAGACTCCAGTCCAAGAGTTAACTTCATAAAGAATTTCAGTCATTGTTATCTTAGGAAAAAGACTATAGATTTTATCACTAAAATTACTTTTTTCATCTGGGATAATATCTGTAGAAAATACTAATTTCTTTGGAAT
Organism: Cetobacterium sp.; assembly: GCA_051658065.1. GTDB lineage: Bacteria > Fusobacteriota > Fusobacteriia > Fusobacteriales > Fusobacteriaceae > Cetobacterium_A. The sequence goes on along the minus strand of JBOFLW010000157.1, from coordinate 3,964 downwards.
AGTTAGTAAAGGTTTTAAACTCTCCAAAAATTTTAAAGATTCTTGATTATCTGCCAGTTTTTGAGATTCTACGAGATAATGATCAAAACTATTGTATTTCCTACTTTCTCTAACAAAAATATCACCGGATCTAATATAGTCTCTTATAGAATATAAAAGAGCTAACTCAATAGCTTTTTTACTATACTCTAGCTTCTTAATATTTTTTTGCCATTGAGAACTAAAAAACGAGATATCCAGTTCGATTTTTTTCTTGTGTTTAAGATTAGGAAAATCCTTAAGATATTTTATAAATTCAGGTTTTGTATAGCTATCAAACTCAATACATTCCAGAAGTTGATTCGTATAATTGAAACTTTGATGAGATTTAAGAAGAAAATCAATTTCATCCATATCATCATCTTGGGATTCTAATTCAACTTTAAGAGGTTGAAGTTTATCTTGATATTTATAGAGGTCCTCAATTTGCTTTATTTCTAATATGTTTTTTACAATTTCCTTTAGCTTTTTTGAGTTGAGTTTCAATTTTTCTTGAGCTTGAATATTGTATTCTCTTGATTTTTTACGACTTCTTTTCATAACTGTGTGAGCATAATTAGATGTTACTTCAATCACCATATCTACGAACTCTTTTCTCTTAAAATGGATAAACATAGCAAGATAAGCATCTTTTTTTTCATTATTTAGAAATCTTTCTATTCTATATTTATCTGATTTCTGAATTTCCAGTGCAAAATATCTCAGTTTACTCTCACTTAGAAAACTAAGATCTGGAGTTTTTCCAAAATTATCCAATTCTTTTATAGTTTTTAAAAGTTCTTTAACTCCACCAGAGTTTGGATTAACTGTAGTATTTTTTATTCTAGAATATATTGATGTCCCTGAATTTTCTATATTAAGAATACCTCTAATCTTTGAAATATCATTTATTTGAGAAAGAACTTGCTTATATATTTCTAATTCGACTTTTTCATTTGCAATCCATAAAAAGTGCTCAATCATCTCAATAGAAGGAGTTACAATTTTTCTATAGTTTAAAATTTCAAAAATATCTTTTACCATACTTAAACTGCTCCCGTTAGAAAAAGCAGCTTTATAAAAAATCTTTTCTGTTTCAGAATTATATTCAAATTTACGATAGCCTAAAGAGTTACATATATTTTGAAAATGTCTATCTTTCGTATTTCTTATACTCCAATATTTCTCAATATATTTTGTATTACACTCGAGTTGAATTGCTATAAAGTTTAATATATTCTCTGGAATTTTATCAGTAACTCCAGTAATTCTTATACCTTTAGATTTAAGATAAAGAAACTGTAAGGCATAGCCAATTCTAAGATAGGGTTTTTCTAATTTTTTGATCTTATTAATCTCTTCTTTTGAGAGAAGAAAATTCACATTCATTTTTTTGTCTTCTACAAGAAAGTTTAGAATTTCCTCTCTTTCTCTTTTTGTAAGAATCGCATTCCTATATTTCATCTGTATTTCCTTTTTTTAAAAGTATTATGTAATTGTAATAACACTGCTTACTTATTCCTAGTTCTCTCTGAATTTCTATAGCTTTCATCTCACGTTTTAAAAATTTTTCATAGTACTCTTTGAATTTATTTAACGATATTTTGGCTTTTCTTCCAAATTTACGTCCATCCTGAATAGCTCTTTTTCTTCCTTCAGAAGTTCTTCCAACTATCTTTTTTCGTTCCTGTTCAGCAACTTCAAGAATTACATCTAGTAGAGCATTAGCCATTATCTCAAGAAACCCACCATTTTCTCTGATTTTATCAATAATAAACTCTTTAAGGTATGGCATATCTAAACAAACTAGTTCAATTTCTTTTTTTATTAAAGAAATTATAAGTTCTTTAGTTTCTTTTCTGTTTCTTCCCAATCTATCAATCTCTTTAACAACTAAAGTATCTCCAGGTTTTAATATATTTAAGAGTTCATTTAGTCCTTCTCTATCTAAAGTTTTTCCAGTATATTTATCTGTAAATATGAAACGCTGATTAATACCGTATTTAACAAGTGCATCTATTTGCCTTTGTAAATTTTGATGTTTTGTACTTACTCTGCAGTAACCGTATATCATTCTTATCTCCTCCTGTTAGCCTTTAATATTTTACAGGAATGAGGTATGTTAGTCTATATATATTTAAATAATAAGTATATAGGTCAATTAGATTAAAGGTTAGGAATTTATTGACTATATTTTAGAATAAAGTTTGATAGTCAATATTATCATAACTTGTTTGACTATTTCGTAAATAAAAAAGAGATATCAAAGTTTGGTATCCCTTGATTTTATTGACTAAAAAGGCTAATTGGTGCAAAAGGACAAAAAAACCGACGCGAGGCCATACCCATCAACTTAAGAACTCAACAAAATCAAATACTTTAGCTCTTTTTATGGTAAAATATTTTTACTAATATAAAAGGAGCTTTTTTTATGAAATCTAAATGTTTAAATTTTTTACTCAATGAAGAGGAGATTAATTCTATCGCCAAAGAAGTTGGACTTTGCAAAAGAATTAGAAAGTTTACTCCCATACAACTATTAAAAATGGTAGTACTTTCTCCTAATAACCTTACCAAAGATATACTAAATGATATTTCTCTTAATCTCTTTGAAATAGACAATCTATTAATTAGCTCAGAAGCACTCAATAAACGATTTAATTCAAAATTTGTTAAGTTTCTTAAAGATATTTTTCTGAAGCTTCTTCATATTGTTTTCAATACAAAGAAACCTGAGAAAAAAAGTTTAGTAAATTTTAATCGTATTCTCCTAACTGATTCAAGTGTTTCTAAACTACACAAGTCTTTATCAAATGATTATCCTGGTGGTAAAAACCAAGAAGGAGAATATTCTAGTTTAAAAATTAATTTCATAAAGGATTTAAAGCATAATCTACCAGTAGATGTAAAAATTACAGCTGGAACTAAAAGTGATTTCAAATTTTTACCTAAATTAAAAAAGATTATTCGAGCTAAAGATTTAGTTTTAAACGACTTGGGATATTATTCTTTAGATTTTTTTAAATATATTTTAAAAAAGAAAGCTTTTTTCATATCTAAACTTAAACTCAATAGTACTAAAACAATTTTTGTAGATAATCCTGATGCACAATATTTTAAAAATGGTAATGTAAAATCTGAGACTAGATATGTACAATTGGATTTGGAAACAATTTGTGGCTCTATGTGCGCAGGAGAAATTAAAGAGATTGAAAAGGTGTATGTTGGTTCAGCTTTTGAAAAAATACCATGTAGATTAATAATAACAAGGTTAGATGGTATTTTAGAAGAGCGTAGGCTAAATACAGTAACTAAAAAAATTAGAGATCCTCGCCCGTATTTACGAGAAGAAAAAAGAGATATTGCAAAATATGGATTTATCATAACAAATCTTTCAAAGGAAGAGTATCCAAAAGAGGAGATTTATCCTATTTATAGTTTGAGATGGCAGATAGAATTAGATTTTAAAAATTGGAAATCAATATTAGAAATAGATGAAAGCTCTAGAAAATTAAAAAAAGAAAGAGTAGAAGTTCATTTTTATGGGAAGCTATGCAATATCCTGATAAATAATGAATTATCAAATATTTTAAGAGATGAAATAGAAGACAAAAGTTTAATTTTTAGTGAAAAAAAGATATTTCAAAAGATTAAATACTATTTAGAGAGAATACATCATTACGATTACACAATTTCAAAAATAATAGATAAATTAAAAATAGTAGTACCAAGGAGTTGCTTAAAAAGTAGACGAAAAGGAGAACTAAGTTCAGAAGATATATTAAAATTAGTAATTTAAATATTTGAATTTATATTTTCGAATGAATGCTTAACAGCATTTTTTTGTAATACCCAAAAATATATGTAATTTAAATTTAAAGAAAAAAGAACTCAAAAATCTATTACAGAAAAATTTGAGTTCAGATTAATTCTCTTATTTTGATGG
>JBOFLW010000156.1:0-3284 GCA_051658065.1 Cetobacterium sp. | reverse complement strand
TGATTATGAACATTAATTCATACTTTTTCATTTTATTACCTCCTCCCTATGGTTTTAGCCCAAAATACATTGTGATTTCGAGCAGGGTATTATTTATTCTATCATAGAATAAATAGTTTTACAAGCTTTTTTTGTTAGTTATCTTCTTATCTACTTGCTCTTATCCAAGGCGGTAAATCCAATTCATCTCTAACTTCAGCTGTCTCCTCTACTTTTGGTTCATCTTGCTTTTTTTCTACATTTATAAATGATTCTGTTTTTTCTTTTTCATCACCAAAACTATTAGCAATAATTGTAACTTGTATTCTGTCACCGTAAGATTCATCAGCTGTAATACCAAACATTATATCTTCAGCTGTTTTTCCTGCAGCTTCTTTAACGATATTAGCAATAGCTTGGGCTTCCATAAGTCCTAAATTTGAAGAACCTGCAATATTAATAAGAACTTTGCTTGCTCCCATAATTGATTTTTCTAATAAAGGTGAAGATAAAGCTTTTTCAGTTGCTTTAGTTACTCTATTTTCTCCCTCTCCCTCTCCAAATCCTAAAACAGCTACTCCTGAATTTTGCATAGTTGCTTTGATATCTGCGAAGTCTAAATTTATAAGTCCTCTACCTATCATTAAATCAGCAATTCCTTTAATACCTATTTTTAAGATATTGTTTGCTTCTTTAAAAGCATTTTGAAGAGTTATTGTTTTTTCAGGTAATTCAAATAATTTATCATTAGGTATTATAACTAATGAATCTACATGCTTTTCTAAATTAGATAATCCTATCTCTGCATTTGTTTTTCTTTTTCTTCCTTCGAAAGAGAATGGTCTTGTAACTATTCCTATAGTTAAAACACCCATCTCTTTAGCTATTTTAGCTATAACTGGAGCTGAACCTGTTCCTGTTCCTCCACCCATTCCTGCTGTTATAAATAACATATCTGTTTCTTCTAGTAAGTTTCTTAATTTATCAACATCTTCTTCTGCAGCTTGCTTTCCAACTTCTGGATCTGCTCCAGCCCCTAAACCTCTAGTTAATTTTTCTCCTAACTGAATTCTTATATCAGCTAAAGAGTTATTTAAATCTTGAGCGTCTGTATTTGCTGCAATATATTCTACACCTGTTACTCCAGCTGCAATCATATCATTTAATGCATTACCACCAGCTCCACCAGCTCCAATCACTTTTATCTTTACTTCACATTCGTTATTAAACATTTTTCATACAGCTCCTTATTATATAAAGTTAGAAATCCAATTTTGAATTTTTTTAAAAGTTCCTTCTGATGATTTTTCTTCAAGCTCATCATCATTTTCAAATTCTTCTTGTATAAATAAATCATTTTTAGGGAATTCTAAAGGGATATTTTCTTTTTCTTTTTCTAATATCTCTTCTTGAACCTCTTTTTTTTCTGTTTTGATTTCATTTTTTTTATTAAACTCTGCTTCTAGCTTTGTTAATAAAATTCCAATTACTGTAGACATTGATGGATTTACAATTTCTAACCCTCTCATTGGGAAAGGAGTTACTTTTCTAACTGCACATTCCATTCTATTTCCTACTTTACTAAAAATTTCATCTATAGATACTGCTCCACCTGTGAAAGCCAAACCTTTTCCTAAATAACCATTAAATCCTGATTCTTCTATCGTTTTCGAAATAAAATTAATTAGATCACCTGTTCTAGCTTCTATTATATCTTTTATTTTTTCTAATTCATATTCTCCATTATCAGTTTTAATTAAATTATTGTATATTTGTTTTTCTCTCAGTTTTTCAAGTATCTCTTTAGCTTCTTTTTTAGGAACTTTTAAAAGATAACTAATATCATTTACAAAATGCATTCCTCCAATTGATAATGATTTTGTATAAATGATTTTATCGTTTTTGTAAATAGCAATATCAGTTACACCCTCTCCTATATCAATCAGTGCTACTCCCATCTGTCTATCTTCTGGTTCTAAAGTAGCTTTTGCTGATGCTGAAGCATTTAAAAAAATATCCTCTACCTCTAGCCCTGCATTATTTACAGATTCTAATAATGGACTTAACTCTTCTTTTTTTATAGTTATTAAATGGATGTCTCCTTGGATACTTTTTCCTATTTGTCCAATAGGATTTTTTAATATTCCAGAACTATTCACTCTCACATTGTAAGCTTCTTCCTCTATTACAATATCATCATCTTTTAGTATTCTATTTTTTACTAACTCTACTAAATTATTCATATCTTCAGCTGTAATCTCTTTTTCTTCAAACTCTATACATCCATGATCTGTTTTAGAAACGATTCTGTCACTGCTTATTCCCAATGAAACACTTTCAAAATCTCTTCCATTTCTTTGTTTTAATTCTGTTACCCCTTTTGATATACTAGCACTTAAAAGCTCTTGATCTTCCACTACAGATCTTTTTATTCCTTCGCTATTAATTTCTAAGTAATCTAGAACTCTAAGTCTTGACCCCTCTGTACTAAGTTCACCCAAGATAAATTTTATTTTTCCATTCCCAACATCCAAAGCTAACTTTGTAATATTATCTTGCACTTTTCCCCTCCTTCTCTTTTACCACTATATCTTTAAATCTGATATCTATATACTCAATCTCTTTTGTTTTTATAAGCTCTTTGTATAAATTTGTTGTTATCTCATATTTATTTTTTGTTACTTTTGATTCTGTTTTTATTTTGATTCCATCTCTTAAAACTATATACACTAAATTTTTATTTCCAAAATATAGTTGTGAAACTTCATCTTTTAAATCTAATTCACTTAATTTTTGAAGAACTTCTAAAAGTTTTTCTTTTTCATCATTATTTTCTAAAACAAGAATCGGCATACTTTTTTTTGAATACTCTTCCATTTTCCCAAAAACAGCACCATTTTTATCTATCGTATAAACCCTTGATTTATATTGAACATAATAACTACTATCTTTTTCAGTAACATCAATAATTAGTTCATTTAAATTTTGTTTATATATATTTACTTTTTTTACTCTAATATCTTTTGATATCTCTTTTTCCAATCCATTTAAATCTAAATTATTAATATTTTTGCCTAAAATTTTTGTTTTTATTTTTTCTAAATCCATTTTTAAGCTTGGAGAAACTTCTGTAATTTCAATTTTTGATATATTGAAAAAGTCTCTATTTTTAAAGTCTCTCTCTATCTGAACTAGAATAAAAGTCAGTGCCAATATTATAGCAATTTTAAATGTTTTTTTCAAGAAGCTCTCCCTGTTATTTCATATATTTTCTTATTAGCAACTTTCAATCATAATCTTAGTTA
>JBOFLW010000155.1:0-2871 GCA_051658065.1 Cetobacterium sp. | reverse complement strand
TAATACTTTTGAGATTGCTGCTGTTGTTGTTGTTTTTCCGTGGTCTACGTGTCCTATTGTTCCGATGTTAACGTGCGGTTTACTTCTTTCAAATTTTTCCTTAGCCATTTGAAATTGCCTCCTGTTTTATTTATATTTTATAATTTATATTGTGACTCAATTAAGAGCCACAATATTATTAAACTTTTTTATATTTTCAAGATTTAAAGCAAAGTAATAATTACTTTCCTCTTTGCTCTTGGATAGCTTTTTGAACTGATGCTGGAACTTGTGCATATTCTTCAAATTCCATTGAGTAAGTTGCTCTTCCTTGAGATTTAGATCTTAAATCAGTTGCATATCCGAACATTTCTGATAAAGGTACTTTAGCATTGATTATCTTTGCTCCGTTTCTATCAGTCATTCCACCTATCATACCTCTTCTAGAGTTGATATCTCCTATGATATCTCCCATGTATTCTTCTGGAGTAGTTACTTCTACTTTGAAGATAGGCTCAAGTATGATTGGTTTAGCTTTTATAGCAGCTTGCTTAAGTGCCATAGATCCAGCTATTTTGAATGCCATCTCAGATGAGTCAACCTCATGGTATGATCCATCATAAAGTGTAACTTTTAAGTCTACCATAGGGTATCCAGCTACAACTCCAGCCTCAAGAGACTCTTTACATCCTTTTTCAACAGCAGGAATATATTCTCTAGGAATAGCTCCTCCTGATATTTTGTTAACGAATTCGAATTCTTTACCAGGGTTTGGCTCAAGAGTAATCTTAACGTGTCCGAATTGCCCTTTTCCTCCAGATTGCTTAGCATACTTAACCTCTTGGTCTTGTTTCATGCTTATAGTTTCTCTGTAAGCAACTTGTGGCTTACCAACAGTTGATTCAACTTTGAATTCTCTTCTCATTCTATCAACGATAATCTCTAAGTGTAATTCTCCCATTCCTGAGATGATTACTTGTCCAGTTTCCTCATCAGTTTTAACTCTGAATGTAGGATCCTCTTCTGCAAGTTTAGATAAAGCTAGACCCATTTTTTCTTGGTCTACTTTTGTCTTAGGCTCAACTGCAACTGAGATTACTGGCTCAGGGAATTCCATTTTCTCAAGAATGATTGGTGAATCTTCAGAACATAAAGTATCTCCAGTTGTTGTATCTTTTAATCCAACAGCAGCTGCGATATCTCCACAGTAAACAATTTCGATTTCTTCTCTTTTGTTTGCATGCATTTGAAGAATTCTTCCCATTCTCTCTTTTTTACCTTTTGTTGAGTTTAATACATAAGATCCTTTTGTAAGAACTCCTGAGTAAACTCTGAAGAATGTTAATCTTCCTACAAATGGGTCAGTCATAACTTTGAAAGCTAATGCAGCAAATGGAGATTCGTCTGCAATTTCTCTAGTTATTTCTAATTCAGGATTCTTAAGGTCTGTTCCTTTTATGCTTCCTTTATCAGTTGGAGCTGGCATATAAGTGATGATAGCATCAAGTAATGATTGAACTCCTTTGTTTTTAAACGCAGTTCCACAAGTTACTGGTACAACTGTGTTTGCTAATGTAGCGGCTCTTAAAGCAGTGTTAATTTCTTCAACAGAAATTTCTTCTCCTCCAAAGAACTTCTCCATTAACTCATCAGAAGTTTCTACAACTGATTCGATCATAAAGTTTCTAGCTTCTTCTGCTTCTTCAAGTAATTCAGCTCTGATATCTCTAAGTTCGAAGTTTTGTCCGTTGTCAGAATCTTTTGGCCATACAATTTCTTTCATCTGTAATAAATCGATAACTCCTTCGAAGTCATCTTCTGCACCGATTGGTAATTGAATAGGTACTGGATTAGATCCTAATTTTTCTCTGATATCATTTACACACATCTCGAAGTTAGCTCCGATTCTGTCCATTTTATTGAAGAAAGCTATTCTTGGTACACCGTACTTATCAGCTTGTCTCCAAACTGTTTCAGACTGTGGTTGTACTCCGTCAACTGCTGAGAATACAGCAACTGCACCGTCAAGTACTCTTAGAGATCTTTCAACCTCAACTGTAAAGTCCACGTGTCCTGGTGTGTCTATTATATTTACTCTGTAATTTTTCCAGAAACATGTTGTAGCAGCAGAAGTAATTGTTATACCTCTCTCTTGCTCTTGCTCCATCCAGTCCATTGTAGCGGCACCTTCGTGAACCTCTCCAATTTTATGAGCTACTCCAGTATAGAATAATATTCTTTCTGTAGTAGTCGTTTTTCCTGCATCGATGTGAGCCATGATACCAATGTTTCTAGTCATTTCTAAAGAAACGCTTCTAGCCATTATGTTATCCTCCTAAATTTAAATTAGATAAAATTAGAACTTATAGTGTGCGAAAGCTCTGTTAGCCTCTGCCATTTTGTAAGTATCTTCTTTTTTCTTAATAGTAGCTCCCTCATTGTTTGATGCTGCTATTAACTCTGCTGCTAACTTCTCTATCATTCCGTACTCTTTTCTTGCTCTTGTATAAGTAGTTAACCATCTGATTGCAAGAGTTTGCTGTCTTTCGATTCTTACTTCTACTGGAACTTGATAAGTAGCTCCTCCGATTCTTCTTGATCTAACTTCGATCTGTGGCTTAATGTTCTCTAAGGCTTGCTTAAATACATCGTACCCCTCTTGACCAGTTTTCTCTTTTATTAAATCCATTGCAGAATAGAAAATTCCTTCAATGATTGATTTTTTTCCGTCTAACATGAATGAGTTGATAACTTTAGTTACAACTTTATCAGAATATCTTGAATCAGGTAATACATCTCTTTTTACTGCTGCTCTTCTTCTTGACATTTGCTGTCCACCTCCTTAATAATTATTATGCTTTTTTAGCTCCATATTTAGATCTTGATTGTTTT
>JBOFLW010000154.1:0-5256 GCA_051658065.1 Cetobacterium sp. | reverse complement strand
TCGACTTGCATGTGTTAAGCATTCTGTCAGCGTTCATCCTGAGCCAGGATCAAACTCTTCATTCAATATATTTTAAGTCCTAAGACTTTCTTACACCTTTTAACCATCTAAATGGTTTTGCCATTACTGGCATTTTGTTGTTTTCACAACTTCTGACTATTTTCTCTATTCGGTTGCTAATGTCCTTTATCTATAATTTTTGTCTGCGGTTTTTCCCGCTGACAAAAATTATAGTACCATTTTTTTAAAACTAAGTCAACAACTTTTTTTATTTTTTAAAATAAATCTACTATTTTATCAAAAATACTTTTTTGTTGAATACTTTTTTTCACTATAAGTTTATCTTCAAAAACTACTTCTCCATTTACTAAAACTTTATATTTTCCTACAGTAGAACCTGCTTTTATTGGGGCATATACTTGTTTTTCTCTTTCTGTAACAATAGAAACATCTGAATCTTTTTTTACTATTTTAGAAAATGATTTTGTTGGATAAACTTTTACTTCTGTTGTGTATCCACCAATTAAAGGTATATTCACAATTGGAATATCTTTTTTCACAATATCTTTATTTTTATATTCTTGATGAAATTTTTGATTTAAAGATAATATTTTTTCATCTCTTATTTTACTTGTTTTTCCACCAAATACCACTGTTGAAATATTAGCATTATCTTTATTACTTAAAACAGCAATATTAAATCTAGATTTTGTATGATAACCTGTTTTCAAACCATAAATTCCTTCTTTATCAAGAAGATGTATTGTACTTCTAAATTTATATTCGCCATTTTTTATTTCTGCATTTTTTTGTCTAGCTATAGCTATGTATTCTGGATATTTCATAGCTTCTAATGAAAGTTTGTATATACCTTTGGCAGTTCCCATATCTAATTTTCTTTTTGTCATATGATCTGGCAATCCTGCTGGTGTGTAATATTCTAAATCATTTTCTAATCCTAAACTTTTAGCTTTTTCATTCATCATTTCTATAAATTTATTTATATTTCCTTTAGATGCATGTTTTGCTAAAGCGTATGTTGCATTATTTGCTGATTTTATTGCTGCTGATTTTAAAAGGTCAAGAACAGTTATTTTTTCTCCACTAGCCATTGGTATTGAACTTCCACCAACACTAAGTATTTCCCAATCTATAACAACTTCATCATGCAAACTTATATTTCCTTTTCTAACTTCATCCAAAGTAACCAATATTGTCATTACTTTCGTTACTGATGCCAGTGGATATTTTTGATCTGCATTTTCTTGATAAAATATATTTCCTTTGTCATCTCCTAAAACATAAGCTCTATAATCTGGAGTATTATCTTTAGGTAAATTTATTTTACTAGATTTTGTAAAAGATAACGTTGATGCTGTTAACATTAAAATTACAACTAATTTTTTCATATTTTTTCCTCCAAATAAAAAATTTAGGAATCACATTTTTGCGATTCCTAATTATTATACATTACTTTTGTTTTTTAGCCAAATATTGTTCTATCGCTTCTTTTAATGCCTCTTCTGCTAATACAGAACAATGCATTTTAGTTGCTGGTAATCCTCCTAAAGCTTCTGCTACTACTTTGTTTGTTATATCTAAAGCTTCTTGAATATTTTTGCCTAATACCATTTCTGTTGAAACTGAAGACGTTGCAATTGCTGATGCACAACCAAATGTTCTAAATTTAACATCTGTTATTATATCATTTTCTATTTTTAAAAATATTTCCATTATATCACCACAAGATGGATTTCCTACTTTTCCGTATCCATCTGGATTTTCCATTGTTCCAACATTTCTAGGATTCATAAAATGATCCATAACTTTTTCTGTATATTGCATATCTTTCTCCTTAGTTTTGAGTTATATTTTATATTCATTCCATAAAGGTGATAATAATCTTAATTTAGTTATTACTTTTACAACTTGTTCAATAGTGTAATCTATTTCTTCTTTAGTATTATACTTTCCTAAGCTAAATCTTATTGTTCCGTGAGCAAATTCGGGCTGAATACCCATTGCTAAAAGTACATGAGAAGCTTGAAGTTCATCAGATGAACAAGCTGATCCTGAACTTACTGCAATTCCTAAATAACTTAAAGATAATAATATAGATTCTCCTTCTAAGTATTTAAAAGTTATACTAGAAGTTCCAGGAAGTCTTTTTACTGATTTAGCATTAATAACAACTTCTGGGATTTTTTTTAAAATTTCAGCTTCAAAATAATTTCTTAATTCTTCTTCTTTTTTAATTTCAATTTCCATATTATTATAAGCAAGATCTAAAGCTTTAGCCATTCCAACAACTCCTGGTGTATTTGTTGTTCCAGGTCTAAGTTTTTTTTCTTGCCCACCACCTGTAATTGTTTTTGCAACTCTTACACCTTGTCTTATATATAATGCTCCTACACCTTTAGGTCCATAGAATTTATGAGCTGAAAATGTAACTAAGTCCGCTCCTAATTCTTTCGGAAATACTGGAATTTTTCCTACAGTTTGAACTGCATCTATGTGTAATACAATTTTATTTTTTTTTGCTATTTCTGATATCTCTTTTATAGGTTCTATTGTTCCCACTTCATTGTTTGCATGCATTATTGAAATTAGTATTGTATCATCTGTTATAGACTCTTCTAAAGCTTTTATACTAACTACTCCGTTTTCATCTACAGGTAAAAATGTTACTCTATATCCATCTTGCTCTAAATCTTTAAATGTATTTTTTATAGCTGGATGCTCAATTGAACTTGTAATTATATGATTACCTCTATTTTTATATGCTTTAGCTATTCCTCTAACTGCAATGTTATCTGATTCAGTTCCAGAACCTGTAAATATAATTTCTTCTGGCTTAACTTTTAATAAAGTTGCAATTTTTTCTCTTGCTTCTGAAACAGCTACTCCTGTTTCTCTTCCAAAAATATGCATACTAAAAGCATTTCCATATTCCTCTGTTAAAAAAGGCATCATAGCTTCTAATACTTTGGGGTCCATTTTTGTAGTTGCATTGTTATCCAGATAAACTCTCATAGTTATCGTCTCCTTAAATTATCACTTATGTTTACATAAAGATAATAACATTCTTTATCACTTGTGTCAACAATTAATGACTATTTATTTAAGATTAACTCCATGGTTGCAAAATTCTTTTATTTCACACTCAAAACATTTTGGTCTTCTTGCAATACACTTATCTCTACCTTGAAGAATAAGGTAATGAGAGAAATCTATCCAATATTCTTTAGGTACAATTTTCATAAGTTTTTTTTCTATTTTTGCAACATCATTTTCATTCACAATTCCAATTAGATTAGATAATCGTCTTACATGCGTATCAACTGTAATTCCATCAGCTAATCCCCAAATTTCTCCTCTTACAACATTAGCAGTTTTTCGTCCTACTCCAGCCAGTTCAATCAATTGGTTCATATCTGATGGTACTTCTCCATTATATTGTTCTATTATTTTTTGACTACATAACTTTATATTTTTGGCTTTATTTCTATAAAAACCTGTACTCTTTACTAATTCTTCTATTTCTTCTACAGGCATAATTGCAAAGCCTTGAGGAGTATTTACTATTTTATACATCTCTTTCGTGACTATATTTACCCTTATATCTGTACATTGAGCTGATAATATAACTGCTATAAGTAATTCAAATGGAGTTTTATAATTTAAAGCACATTCTGGTTTACCAAATTTATTTTTTAGAATATCTATTATAATTAGAACTCTTTCATTTATTTTCAATTATCCTCCATCAATTCAAAGATTTTAAGTACAAATAATAATCAATTCCGTTATGTTCTATCTGACCTTTGAATTCAAACCCAGATTTTTGAAAACAAAAAATTGATTTTTCATTTTCTTCTAAAATATATGCTGTTATATATTTTAACTTAGGATACTTAAATTTTAATTCTTCTATACTCGCATTTATAATTATTGTTGAATAACCTCTTCCTCTTATGCATTCTGATAAATAAACTGAAATTTCAGCTCCGTTATTTTCATCAAGTTCAAATCTAACATTTCCTAAAAAATCACCTTTCAAATCTTCAACAGTAAACATTTCATAATTACAAGAGTTAATTAAAAAATTATACCATCTAAAATGATTTTTTCTTTGTTCTTCTTCGTTATTTTTATGATATTTTTTAACGTAATTCAAATTTAAATGATTATATATATTATCTATATCATCTACTATAGTCTCTCTAATTATTATCACTATTTAAGAACAATCCTATTATACTTTTTCTTTCCTTGCTTTATCATCATAGCTCCATCTATAAACATTTCTTTTGTTACTTGTAACGCAAAATCTGTTATTTTTTGATCATTTACACTTAATCCATTTTGCTGAACTAATCTTCTACCTTCACTTTTTGTTTTTAATAACTCTAATTCTACAATTAAATCTACAAGTCCTTTACCAATAACTGATTCGTTAACTTCAATTGTTGGAACATTTGATAAATCAATTCCACCTTGTTCAAATAAAGCTTCTGAGGCTTGTTTAGCTTTTTCAGCTTCAATTTCTCCATGAACTATTTTTGTAACTTCATAAGCTAAAACTTTTTTGGCTTCATTTATATCCGCTCCTTTTAAAGCTGATAATCTTCTAACCTCATCCATAGGTAAGAAAGTTAATAACGCCAATGGTTGAGCTACATCTGCATCTGGTAAATTTCTCCAGTATTGATAAAATTCATAAGGTGTTGTTTTTTCTGGATCTAACCATAATGCTCCTTTCGCTGTTTTACCCATTTTTTTACCTTCACTATTTGTTAAAAGTGTACAAGTCATTGCATAACCTTGTTTTTTATCTTTTTTTCTAATTAAATCTACTCCTGCAATCATATTTGACCATTGATCGTCTCCACCTAATTGCATAGTGCAACCAAATTTTCTATTTAAAACTAAGAAATCATATCCCTGCATTAACATATAGTTAAACTCTAAGAAAGATAATCCTCCTTCTTCCATTCTAGTTTTAAAGCATTCCGCTGCTAACATTCTATTTACTGAGAATTGTGATCCTATATCTCTTATAAAATCTATATAGTTTAAATTTCTTAACCAATCTGCATTGTTAACAAGTAAAGCTTTTTCATCACTAAAATCTATAAATTTTTCCATTTGTTTTTTTATAGATGAAACATTATGAGCTATTATTTCATCTGTCATCATTTGTCTCATATCAGTTCTACCGCTAGGATCTCCTATTTGAGCTGTTCCTCCACCTAT
>JBOFLW010000153.1:0-6535 GCA_051658065.1 Cetobacterium sp. | reverse complement strand
ATATTATTCCTAAAACAGTTGTAGCAACTATTCCTATTAATATTCCACCTTTTATCTCTCTCATCTCTAAGAATCCCATAATTGCAAATCCTACTAATCCTAAAACAACACTTATATTAAATTTTCCTAATCCAACTATCGTAGCTGGATTACTAACTATTAATCCCATTCCTTGCATTCCTATAAATGCTATAAATAATCCTATACCAGCACCTACAGCTAATCTTAATTCAGATGGTATTGCGTCTATTATTTTTTCTCTCAAACCTGAGAATGTTAAACATAAAAATATTACTCCAGATATAAATACTACTCCTAAAGCTTGTTGCCAAGTAGCTCCATTCCCTAAAACTAATGTAAATGTAAAGAATGCATTTAATCCCATTCCTGGGGCCATAGCTAGTGGGGCATTTACCCAAAATGCTGTTATTGCTGTTCCTATAGCTGATGCTAAACATGTTACAGTTATTAAGGCTCCTTTATCCATTCCAGTTAATGATAAAATTGATGGATTAACAAAAATAATATATGCCATAGTTAAAAATGTTGTAACCCCTGCTATTATCTCTTGCCTTACTGTTGTTCCGTGTTCCTTTAATTGAAACAATTTTTCCATGTTTTCCTCCTGATTTTATTTTAATTTTTAATATTTTTGCAATAAAAAAGACCTGTAAAAATACAGGTCAAAGAAACTTAAATAAAAAAATTTAAGTTCTGACCCATAGAAAGCTATTTAAGGTAGCTCGTAGAAACTCTCCGCCGTATTAGGAGTATATATGGTTCAAAATATAACTTTACTTTAATATTAAAGTTTTCTTGTTAATTTGTCAAGTTTTATTTATTCTAGTAATTTTTATCTTTTTTAAAAAACTTGTTCTTAAACAAAGCATATTTCAAAAAAATAGTATAAAAAAAATAAAAATAATTACTAGTAAAATATTTAATTTCTATGATATAATTTAATCAATAATTTACAAGTTTTTTTAAATTCTTTGTATAATTTAACTAAAAAATATTAATTTAACGAACTTGATGTGAAATATATTCACATCTAATTTGAAAGGAGATTTGATTATGGGATTATTTGATTTCTTCAAAAAGAAAAAAGAGGATGAGTGGTTCAATATTTACTCACCATTAAACGGAAAAGTTATTCCTTTAAGTGAAATACCAGATGAGGCTTTTTCTCAAAAAATGATAGGAGACGGATGTGGAATTGATCCAACTGAAGGTTCTATCTGTTCACCTGTAGCTGCAGAAATTGATATTTTTGCTACTAACCACGCTGTTAGTTTCGAAGTTTCTAACGGACTTGAGTTAATTGTTCACTTTGGAATTGATACAGTTAAGCTAAACGGAGAAGGATTTACTAGAATTGGTGAACCTGGATCAACTGTTGAAGTTAAAGATGAACTTATTAAGTACGATTTAGCTTACATTTCAGCTAACGCTAAATCAGTAAAAACTCCTGTTATAATTGCTAACATGGACGAAGTTGAGGCTCTTGAAGTTGTTGCTTCTGGTAATGTTAAAGTTGGAGACCTTTTAATGAGAGTTAAAATCAAAAAGTAGTTTTAAAAAGGTACCTCTTTTTCTTTAAAAGATGGTACCTTTCTTAATTTATATATAATTTTTACAACTTTGGAGGAAAAATGAAAATACTAGATTTAAATTTAGTTACTGATGAGGTAGCTAGACTCTGTATTGAAGCTAATTATTTTATTGGAGAAGACGTTTTAAATAAAATTAAAGAGTGTCAATCTTCTGAAACAAGTCAACTAGGAAAAATTATTTTAGGTCAAATTATTGAAAATGATGAAATCGCTGCAAAGAATAATGTGCCCATGTGTCAAGACACTGGTCTTGCTGTTATTTTCTTAGAAATTGGAACTGATGTTAAAATTAATGGTGACATTTATAAAGCTGTTAATGATGGAGTAGCTAAAGGATATAGTGAGGGGTATTTAAGAAATTCTGTGATTAAACACCCTTTAAATAGAATCAATACTGGAAATAATACTCCTGCTGTTATTCATACAAAACTTATTCCAAATTCTGATAAAGTAAAAATTATTGTAGCTCCTAAAGGTGGTGGCTCTGAAAACATGAGTGCTTTAAAAATGTTCAAACCTGCTGATGGTGTAGAAGGTATTAAAGAGTTTGTTGTCGACACTATTTTTAATGCTGGCGGAAACCCTTGTCCTCCTATAATTGTTGGAATTGGAATTGGTGGAAATTTTGAAAGATGTGCTGAATTAGCTAAAGAAGCTCTTTTAAGAGATATAGAAGATTGTAGTTCTGATTCGATTTCTAGAGAATTAGAAATTGAACTTTTAAAACTTATTAATAATACAAATGTTGGTCCTCAAGGATTAGGTGGTAAAACTACTGCTTTAGCTGTTAAAGTAAATGTAGAAGCTTGTCATTTTGCATCTTTACCTGTTGCAATTAATATTAATTGTCATGCTGCTAGACATAAGGAGGTAACATTATGATTCATTTAACAACTCCTTTGAAAGACTCTGAAGTTGAAAAATTAAAAGCAGGCGACACCGTTTCTATAACTGGATACATCTATACAGCTAGAGATGCTGCACATGCTCGTCTTATAAAACTTTTAGAAAATGGTGAAAAGTTACCTTTTGATTTAAATGGTCAAATAATTTACTATGCTGGTCCCTCTCCTGCTAAGCCAGGACAACCTATCGGAAGTTGTGGTCCTACAACTAGTTATAGAATGGATTCTTACTCTCCTACTATTTTAGAAAATGGATTAAAAGGTATGATTGGTAAAGGAGCTAGAAATAAAGAAGTTAGAGATTCTATTGTTAAAAACAAAGCAATATATTTTGCTGCTGTCGGTGGAGCTGCAGCTTTGATTGCCCAATCTGTTAAAAGTAGTGAAATTATAGCCTATGAGGATTTAGGTGCTGAAGCTATTAGAAAACTTGAAGTTGTTAATTTTCCTGCTATTGTTATTAACGATTGTGATGGAAACGATTTATATGAAATTACTAGAAGTAGTACAAACTAAAAAATAAATGCTGGAGGAACATTTTATGTCTACTGTTTTTGAAAAATCTTTAGAGTTACATGAATCTCATTTAGGAAAAATTGAGGTTATCTCAAAAGTTAGTGTTACAAATAGAGAGGAGTTAAGTCTTGCTTATTCTCCTGGAGTTGCTGCTCCATGTCTTGCAATTAAGGATAATGTCGATAATGTTTATAAGTATACTTCTAAAGGAAATATGGTTGCTGTTATTACTGATGGTTCTGCTGTTTTAGGATTAGGAAATATTGGACCTGAAGCTGCTCTTCCTGTTATGGAAGGTAAAGCTATTCTTTTTAAGCAATTTGCTAATGTTGATGCTTTTCCTATCTGCTTAGATACACAAGATACTGAAGAGATAATTAAAACTATTAAATTAATTGCACCTGGATTTGGAGGAATTAATTTAGAAGATATCTCTGCTCCTAGATGTGTTGAAATTGAAACTAGATTAAAAGAGGAATTAAATATACCTGTTTTTCATGATGACCAACACGGTACTGCAATAGTTGTTGTTGCTGCTCTTATAAATTCATTTAAACTTCTTAATAAAACTTTTGAAACTGCTAAATTTGTTGTTAGTGGTGCTGGAGCTGCTGGAAGTTCTATTATAAAACTTCTTGTTAAAATGGGAGCTAAAAATATTTTAGTTAACGATATTGATGGTATTATCAATAGAGATGAAAAAGAAAACTACAATTTCTTAAAAGCTGAAATAGCTGAAATCACTAACCCTAATAACATTAAAGGTGACCTTTCTGTGGCTGTAAAAGGTAGAGATGTATTTATTGGTGTTTCTGCTGCTAACATACTTTCTGTTGAAATGGTTAAAACTATGAATAAAGATTCTATTATCTTTGCTATGGCTAATCCTAATCCAGAGATTATGCCTGAAGATGCTATTGCTGGTGGAGCTAAAATTGTCGGTACTGGAAGATCAGATTACCCTAACCAAGTTAATAATGTACTTGCTTTCCCTGGGATATTTAGAGGTGCTCTTGATGCTAAAGCTAAAAAAATAACTGAGGAGATGAAAATAGCTGCTGCTATTGGAATTGCAAAACTTATCTCTGATGATGAACTAGCTGCTGACTATGTTATTCCAGATGCTTTTGATTCTAGAGTAGCTACTGTTGTTGCTGAAGAGGTTAAAAGAATTGCCAACGAGCAAAATATTGTAAGATAATTTAGATAGTTTATAGCAAAAAGGTAGCTCATTTCTGAACTACCTTTTTCTTATTTTTTATCCTCTTCAACATCAGATTTTATTTTTAATTTACTATCCTCTTTTATTACTAGTAATTGGTCAATTTTAAAATTATCCACATCAACAACTTCAAAGCTATAACCGTTATATTCTATATGTGCACCTTTCTTAGGAATACTTTTTAGCATATACATAATAAATCCAGCTATAGTTTCATAACTATCTTCTTCTGGGAAACTTTCAATTTCTAAAACTTTTTTTACATCTTCTGTTGCTGTTACTCCATCTATCAACCAAGACCCGTCGCCTCTTTTTATTATATATTCCTCTTGCATTGGATAAACTACATCTCCCATCAGAGTCGATACAACGTCATTTAAAGTTATAACACCTACAACATGGGCATATTCATTTAAAATGACAGCAAAGTCTTCTCTCGCTTCATTAAACCTATCTAACATATCGGAAAGTGTTAATGTATTTGGAATTATTAAAATATTTCTATTTGTTATCTCTTTAATATTTTGAAGACCACTCAATTCACCTTTTAATATTCTAGGCAAAATATCTTTTGAACCAACATAGCCGTAAATTGAATCAATATCACTCTCACAAACTAAAAACTTTGAATGTGGATATTCCGCTATTTTTTGCTTTATACTTTCCTCTGTTTCCTCTAATGTAAAGTATATTATCTCATCTCTTGTTGTCATTGCTGAAGATACCCATCTTTGTTCTAATTCAAATACATTTTCTATTAAGTGATGCTCTTTTGTATGAACAACACCAGCTTCTGCTCCTGCGTCAACTAAAGCAAATATATCATCATGTGTTATTAGCTCATTTCTAGAAATTGGAGTGTCAAATATTTTAAATACTAAGTTTGCTACTCCACTGAAAATCCATACAATTGGTGTTAATAATTTTATTGCACTTGTCATTGGATTAACTAATGTTACAGCTATTTTTTCTGGATAAACCATTGCTAATCTTTTTGGTATTAAATCTGCAAATTCAATAAATGCACCTGTTACAAATGCAAAGGAGATTAAAAAAGCTACCGTTGGATTACTTATATATTTAGTTACAATAGGAGATAGTATTCCATCCCCTATAATACCTGCTAAAATTGCTACAATATTCAATCCTATTTGAACTGTAGTGAAAAAATTCCCTGGATTACTCTGTAAATCAATTACTTTTTTTGCATTTTCATTACCTTCATCTTGCAATAATTGTAACTTTATTTTTCTTGCACCTGCTAACGATATTTCGGCCATTGAAAAAAATGCACTTATAAATATTAAAAATAAAATAAATATTATTTTTTGTCCTATTCCCATTCTACTTCTCCTTTAAATGTGGTTTCTGCTGATCCTGTCATAAAGACATCATCATTTACCAACGTTATTTTTAAAATTCCACCTTCTGTTTCTACTTCAACCTCTGTTTCTACAAGTCCCAATAAATTTGCAATATAAACTGCAGAGCATGAACCTGTTCCACAAGCAAGTGTTCTTCCAGCACCTCTCTCCCAAGTTTTAATTTTTAATCTTTTTTTATTTAAAATTTCAATAAAATTTACATTTATTCTTTTGGGAAAAATACTGTTTTTCTCTATCTCTTTTCCGAAAGAATTAATATCTAATTGTTCTAAATTTTTTTCAATAATTACTGCATGAGGAACTCCTATTAAAACTCCTGAAAATTTAATATTTTTACCATTAATACTTATCTCTTCCTCTAAAACCATTTTTTTTTCTGATAAAATTGGAATATCTTTTGGATTAACTCTAGCTTTTCCCATATAAATACGAATATCTTTTACGATTTTATCCTCAATATTTAGATATGCTACTTTTATTCCGTCACCTGTTTCTATTCTTATTTCATTTTTGTTTATTAATCCCTCTTCATAGACAAACTTTGAAAAACATCTTATTCCATTACCACACATCTCTCCTCTAGACCCATCTGAATTATAATAAACCATTTTTATATCTGCAACTGAGCTTTCTTCTGCTATTATTATTCCATCACCACCAACACTATAACGTCTATCACAGAATTTTTGAGCCATTTTTGAATAATCTTTATATAGATTTTTTACTCCATCAAATAATAGGAAATCATTTCCAGAGCCTTGCATTTTTTTAAATTTCATTTTACTCACCCCATTTATAAACTTTTGTATCACACTATATTTTACCTTAACAATTGATTTAACGCAACCCTTCACTTATGTTTGATTATACTTTACTTTTTACATTTTTTATGTT
>JBOFLW010000152.1:0-4922 GCA_051658065.1 Cetobacterium sp. | reverse complement strand
CAAAGATGGATATTGAGATTACAAAGGTTCGAAGTGATAACTTTATTGAATTTTATATTGATAAAGTTGAGAAAAAAATCTACCGTGATATAACTCAAAAAACTCGTGAAATCGAGGATTTAGATAAAAAATTATATGTCACAACATATTTAAAACCAAATACCAAAACCAACACTATTCATGATGAACTTCCTTATAAAATAGTAACTCGTGATGGCAGAAGATATCTCGAAATTTCATACTCTAAAGAGCCTGAAAAAATCTACCTTTGGGTACTCAAAAACGATAAAGTTCAAAAACTTTATACTGGAGTTTTTAGAGAACTTTCAAAAGCTGGAACAATTCTTGAAGAAAAAAAAATAGAGATGTGGTTCAATTATCGTTTAAACGAAGAAAATTTCTTCGGAATTGATAAATTTGGTACAATTATTGATATTGAAAGTCCAAACTTAAGTTGGTATAGTGGACAAATGACTACTGCATGGGATGATGATAAAATAAGTCATTTACTTTATACAATTAATGTTGATAATAGAAGCATCACTGGACAAACTCCTAAAGGGAATGCTAGTTTTAGTGTTTTTCATAATGGAATTACCTTTAATCATATCAATCGTACATCTGGTTATACTTTTTCTTTCAATCCAACTTCGGATTTTGAAAAAATAACTATTGAATATAGAAGTGCTGCCAATAATGGTACCAATACCCCTTACCATCTTGATACAGTTATTATTTATGGGAAAAAAAATAATTTTTATTTAGAAAAAGAGGATATGGATTTTGGAACATTTTCTAAAAGCGAAGGAAAAACAGCTCAATCTAAAATTACAGCATTTAATACTGAAAATGTAACTTATAAATTAGAGATTCCAGAATCGATAAATATAAGAACTTCAACAAATGACGAGATAAAAGTAGATTTAACTTTAGCACAAAATAAAAATTCTACTGAAGTTAGTTATATAGATGGAGTTATTCCAAAGCCTGATTCTGGAAAAGAATACATAGAGGGTTCATATACTGGAACTATTCCTGTTACTGTTACTGTTACACCTAAAAAACGTGGAGGACGATTTTAATGAAAAAATACTTGATTATAGTTTTAACAATAATGATGAACACTTTTGCACTTGCTTTCCATATATCCCCAGATGGATTTGGAAAAAGAGTTGATGAAGGTGCTGTTCAAGAATACACTTTTAAAAACAATACTGGAAAAACTATCCGTTACCGTTTTAAAATGCTTCCTGGAAAAGATGGAAAGAGTATGCATGAATGGATTGAGTTTGAACCAAAAGTTATGACAATTAAAAATAACGAATCAAAAAAATTAAAAGTTTTTGTGAAGTCACCAGCTGGTACTCCGATTGGTGATTATAACTTTTACTTAAATGTTGAGACAGTAACTCTACCTAACACTATTGGAAACACGAAAGAGGGAACTGCTGCTGCTGGTTCGACAGTTGGGTTATCACTGAATATCGAGATGATTGGTTGGGTTGGAGATTTACCTGCACAGTTGAAGCTTGAGAAATATGAATTAAAAGAAACGAATGGAGTTTTACACCTAAAAGGTTTTGTCAATAATCGTACTGAAAAAAGGTTTGTTCGTTATATGATAGATATTATTGGTAATAATGGTCAACGTGAAACTTTTTACGGAGGCGTTGTAGGTGCTAAAAAGACAAGAGATATCAATGTTCCTCTTCCCAAATTTAAAAAGAAAAGTGATATTTGGAAATTAGAAGTTCGTGAAACTTTAGACCGTAACCTTCTCCAAACTATCAATTTTTAACTTTATTCATGTAATATTTTTTTGTATTCTACTTATTATCTGTTATAATAAGTAGAATACTTTTTTTTGGAGGAACTTATGATATATCGATTAATTATTTTTTTTCTACTTTTGTTTACACAGATATTTTCCGCTACTCTAACTAAAAATGAAAAACAATGGATTGAAAAAAATAAAAAAAACAGTTTTAACATCTATGTATATAATCCGAATCATATCTATTTTTTTAAAAAAGAAAACAATGAACTTGGTGGAGTTTATACTGATTTTTTTAAAAAAATATCCCTTGAAACAGGATTGCAATTTAATATTAAAATTGGAACACGTGAAGAGTTACAAAATCTATTAAATCGAGGTGAAGGAGATATCCTCTTTAATCCGAGTAAAACATATTTGAGAGAACAAAATTATTTTTTCGTTCCAACTCTAAATACCTACTCACTTGGAATATACTCGAAAAAAAACACTTTTATAGATGTTGATAGTTTATCACAATACAGATTAGGAATTCTTCCTAAAACATCTGATAAAATTTTGATGAATGATTTTTTTCCAGATTTAGATAATTTAATCCCTATAGAAAATGATGGGCATTTTGGATTTAAATATCTTGATAATGAAACTATAGATGGGCTTATTGGTAAAAGCAGTAATGATGTTTTGAAAAAATATAAATTTACACCTTTACAAGATATTCCAGCTTCTAGTTTATGGATGACTGTAAATAAAAAATTACCTGAACTTCACTCTATTATACATAAATACAAAGAAAATTTTACTAATAAAGAGATTCGAACGAGTTTAAAAAAACAACGTCCAAACTTTTATAAAATGTTATTAAAAGATAATCCTAAATTAGAAAATTTAAAAAAGCGATACAAATCAATAAAAGTTTTAGTTCCACCAAATCAAGATATGCTACCTCTATTTTATAGAACTCATACTGGTTATTGTGGATATATTGTGGATCGTTTAAATGAGCTCTCTTTCTTGATTGGAGTTCCTATTGTATATACTACAAATCCCCTTGATGATTATGATATTAAAGCTATAGATTCAAATGTTTTTTTAAAAAATAACTCTAGTATGTATATCCCTTACTATCGGATAGGTACAGCTATATTTTCAAATATAGCTGAAAATTTTATAGATTCATCTAAAGAAACTCATAATAAAAAAGTGGGTCTTGTTTCACCAAATGATTTTAAACCTCAACTTTTAAAATATATTCCTAAATTTAAAAGCTATAAAACATATCGAAGCACTGATGAAGCTCTTGATGCTCTATTAAAAAAAGAGATTGATTATCTTTATGGAGATTTTAAAATTACATCTATGGCTGTTGCTAATAGATATTTAGAAACTAGTATTAAAGTTTCTGGTTTTATTGATGGAAATCAAACAATTGGATTTGGAGTAAAAGATGATATTGAGCTACTACAAATTTTTGATAAAATTTTTCCAAGTCACCTTGCAGAGAGTAATATTTTACAAACCGAGCTGAAAGTATTAAAAAAACTTAATCCTGATTATAAATATCTTTTGATGGTTTCATCAATCTTAATCTTTATAATTGGAATGCTTTCTTACTTCTTGAAAAAAGCAACAGCTGCTTCTGAAAAAGAGAAACGCATTACAAGAGCCTTAGTTCATAGCTTTGAAGCTGCAAATGAGTTAAATGATGAGGATACTGGAAATCATATATTGAGAGTCAATCTTTATTCTAAACTTTTAGCTGAAAAACTAAAGTGCCCATATAAATTTGTAGAGGAAATTGGAGAGTATGCTTCTCTTCATGATGTTGGTAAAATTGCTATCTCTGATGCTATTTTAAAAAAACCAGGAAAATTAACTATAGATGAGTTTGAAGAGATGAAACAGCATGTTATTTTAGGACGTGACCTTGTGGAGAAGATGGAGCTTGGTTCTATTGCTGAAAATATAGCTCACTACCACCATGAAAAATGGAATGGAAAAGGATATTTCCACGGATTAAAAGGAGAAGAGATACCTTTAGAAGCTAGAATTGTAGCTCTGAGTGATGTTTACGACGCTCTTAGACAAAAGCGAGTATATAAAGATGGTTTATCTCATGAAGAAGCTATATCTATCATAAAGAAAGAATCTGGAGAACACTTTGACCCAGCTATTGTAAATGTATTTTTAGAATGTCACCTTGAATTTGATAAAATTTTCAGAATGAACTAAATAAAGAAAAAGAGAGCGAATTTTTTTCGCTCTCTAACTTTTTATAGATATCTGAATTTTAAATATAGTCCAGCTAAGATTAAAGTTTGTACAGCTATCAGTGATCCAAACTTTAAGAACTTAACGAAATCTATTTTACATCCTGATTTAGTTGCTACTCCAACTGCTACTACGTTCGTTGCTGATCCTAGAATAGAGATATTTCCTCCTAAACAAGAACCAAACGATAGTGCCCACCAAAGTGCTTCTTTGTTTACACCATCAAACGTTGGTGCCATAACGTTTATAATTTTTGAAACAGTTGCAGCATTTGCAACGTTTCCAATAATTGAAGTAAACAGTGCTGATATTGACATTATAGAATAAGTTGCTAATCCAAAGTTTCCTTTTGTAAACTTTATCATCTGCTCTCCAATCATATCAATTACATGAATTTTTTCAATTCCAACTACCATCATAAATAAACCTATGAAGAAGAATAGTGTATCCCATTCAACATGTTTAAATATATCTGCTGGTTTTCTTTTAGCCTTTGTTACAAGTAAGAACGCTCCACTTAAAGAGATTATTGCAAGACCTTTATTTATGAAGTTGTTTAATATAAAGCCTAAGATAACTAGTGTGAATATAGTTCCCGCTTCTTTTAAAAGCTTCTTGTCTTTTAGTGCTCTACCTGGATTCATCTCCATTATTCTAGCTTTCAACTCTGTTGACACATGGAAATCTTTACCATAAATAAAGTATACATTTACTAGTAATATTACCATTGAAAGTATTGCTACTGGTGATGTGTTAAATAAAAATTCATTGAATCCAAGCCCACTTTCGTGACCTATTATTAACTGAGTAGGGTCTCCTATTAAAGTAGCATTTCCACCAATATTAGCTGCCATTATCTCTGTTATTACAAATGGGA
>JBOFLW010000151.1:0-3956 GCA_051658065.1 Cetobacterium sp. | reverse complement strand
GGCTATAAAATGCCAGCACTTTTAGGTTGGGCTATTACGATGTTCTCAGTAAATATATTCTGGGTATTCTTCAGAGCAAAAGATTTAGCAGAAGCCTCTAAAGTTTTAGGAGCTATGATTGACTATAGAAGTATTTCTAGTCTTCTAACTTTAAGTTATAAAGAATCTACACAAGCATATTTAGGAAATAAAGTTAGTTTATTGATTTTAATTATTGGAATTTTAGCAACTATGTTTTTAAAGAATTCTTACGAAAAAAAGCAAAATATGAAATTAAGATTCTTATCTTTAATTGAAGTAACCTTATACATAAGTATTGGGATATTGCTATTAGATAGAGTAGCTTCATTTTTATATTTTAATTTTTAGGAGGAGTTATGAAAAAAGAAAAAGGTTTTTTAATAGGAGTTATTTCATCAATATTTTTAATCTTATTAACTGTTACTGGATTGAATTATTATTGTGATCCTTTACAAATTTTTAAATATACTGAATATGGAAATGGAGAACAAAGATTTTTAAATTATGGAATAGCCAGAAATTATAATTATGATACAGCTATAATAGGGACATCAACATCTGAAAATATTTTAAAAAATGATTTAAAACATATTTTAGGTGTCAATGGTGTTAATCTTTCTTTAAGTGGTTCTTCAAATTATGAGCAAAGAGAGTTATTAAAAGAAATTTTAAAAAATAAAAATCTAAAAAATGTAATATATGGATTAGATGTATTCAGTTACAATAGGGCAATAGATGAAAGTCGTTTAGACATACCTAATTATATAAAGTCACCTTATGGCATAGATGGGATAAAACAACTTTTAAATTTTATAACCTTAAAAAATTCAGCTAAAGGTTTAATTAAAAGTATAATATCGAAAGATAAAAAAAATTGGATAGATACTCATAGCTATTGGGGTGATAATTATAATTATTCAAAAGAAAATGTGTTAAGTTTTGATTCTAATACACAATGGGGAGCACAAAACTTAGGAGCTATCAAAGGAATGAAAGAAGGTTATTCTTT
This sequence comes from Cetobacterium sp., assembly GCA_051658065.1. Classification (GTDB taxonomy): domain Bacteria; phylum Fusobacteriota; class Fusobacteriia; order Fusobacteriales; family Fusobacteriaceae; genus Cetobacterium_A. The sequence goes on along the minus strand of JBOFLW010000151.1, from coordinate 2,926 downwards.
AGAAAAAATGAAAAATAACTTTGATTTATTTTTAGAATTGACTCAACAAAATAAAAATATAGAATATACAATTTATTTTCCACCTTATGCTTCTTTATTTTGGTATTTTATTGAAAAATACGATTCTTTAGATACTATTTTAGAATTCAAACAATATGTTTTAGAGAAAACAACTTTAACAAATAATATTAAGGTACACGATTTTCAAAATAATTTTGAAATAATAGAAAACCTTGATAATTATAAAGATATGGTACATTATGGACCTAAAATAAATAATAAAATTTTAGAACTTATAAAAGAAGAAAACTATGTTGAAAATTTACAAAATTATGAAAAAAATAAAAATTTATTCTTAAATAAAATTTTAGAATGGAAACAAAACTATAATAAAATTTTAAATTAAATAATCTATTATTAAATAAAGAAAAGAAATCAAAGATAATTTGGTTTCTTTTTTTCTTGTTTGTAAGTTTATACATTTAATAATTTACGTGTGTCCTTTTTTGAAAGAGAATTCAGTAAAATCAATGTTTAGATGAGGTGTTAGGCACAAAAAAAAGCGACAAATTGATTAAATTTACCGACGGATTGATTAAATTTACCGACAAATTGATTAAAAAAAGCGACGGATTGATTAAAATCACCGACAACATATGTTGACTTGTCGTTAAAAATTTGGTAATATATGTTTAAAAATAACGTATTTACAAAGGAGAATATTAGATGAATTCAAATTTTTCACTCGAAAAATATATGATAAAAATTCAAGATTATTTAATTGATAAAGTCAAAGATAGAGACATTTTAGAATTCCGAAATTTATCTGATGACAATTTTCCACAGGTATTTTTTCAAAAAAGAATTGATAAATACTTGTTTACTGATTCAATGCTTGGAGTTTGTTTCATTAAAGATGATACAAAATTAATTAGTTTAGAATCAACTCTTGAAGTGATGAAAGAACTTTTAGTTAATGGTTATAAAATCCAAAATATAGAAGAATTAACAATTGATGAAAATATTAAAGGAGAAGATAATGTCGACTCAAAAATTATATAAGAGAAACGAGTTAATTCAAATAGCACCAGTTGACAATTCACAAAAATTATCTTTATCAACTCATTTAGCATATAATTTAATTTTAGAAAAAGCCCATAAATTTTACAATGACAGCAATAGAAAAAGTGATGTTTTTGAAGTTAGTTTTTTAGAATTAACTAATTATAGCGGAGTGACAAATAGTCAATTCAAAATTAAACTAAAAGAGAGCTTATTGAGCCTATTATCAACAAAAGTATACACTTATGACAACAAATATATAAAAACATATTTCACATTATTATCTCAATTTGAAATGAATAATAATTTTGTAAAATTGGCACTACCACCAATATTAATAGAAAATCTTTTGAAAAATAATTATTATACTCAATTAAATTTAGTAGAACTTCAAAATTTCAAAAGTAAATATACTGTTCTTATTTTTGAACTCTTAAAAAGATATCAAAATAATATTCCTAAATTAGAAATAAATAAATTAAGAAATATACTTTGCTATCCTGAATCATATAGTAATTTTGATATTAAAAGACGAGTTTTAGAACAAATAAAAAAAGAATTATTTGAAAAAAATCAAATAAATTTAGAGTGGAAAATAGAAAAGATTGGTACAAATTGGAGATTTATAAAATTTTCAGTTGTTGAATCAGATGAAAAGATAGAACAGGTAGAGTTTTCAGAGAAAATGATTAAAGCAATAGAAAAAGTTAGAAAAAATAGATTTGTAGATACTGTATATTCTCAAAAGGCTATGGAAAAAATAGTTGCTAAATACGAGGAAAAAGATGTAATAAAAGCTTTGGGTGAATTATATAAATATAATACTGAAATTTTAAATTTTTCAAAAATTTTGATTTCAAAAATTGAAGATATAAAAAATTCAAAAATTAATAAAATTAAAGAAAATATAAAAATAGAAATAAAAAATATTGCTATAGAACCTTTAAAATCTGAGTTAGACATTCAAAAACAAAAGATTTCATTATTGATAAAAAATAGTGAATTAATTACAGCTAGAAAAATTAATTTTTTAGGTCAACTTTCTGAAATAGGTAATTTAGAAGAGTTAGAAGAATTTCAAAAAAAGAATAATTTTATTTAAAAAATAAAAGTTTAAAAAGTCAATGTTTATAGGTGGTGATAACAAAAAAAAACGACAGATTGATTAAATTTACCGACAAACTTTTTTAACGTGATAAGATTACGGTTATACGTGACATCAGAAAATAAAAAAATATCACGTTATGAAAATCGTTTAAAATATTGGGGTGAAGAAGGTAATAGAGGTCATATTGTTACATGAATAAAATCAAGGCTTGGATAGCGTTGAACGGAAAGAATCCTTATTTCGACGGAAAGAATCCTTATTTCAGCGGAAAAATATATTTTATTTTTTCCGTTGAAATTTAAAATATTTAAAATATTCTAAAAAAATCAAGAATACTATAAAGCTAATGAAATCAATGTATTTGAAGAGTTAAAAATTTTTAACGTGATAAGATTACGGTTATACGTGATAAAAATACGGTTATACGTGACATCAGAAAATAGTGTAAAATATTGAATTTAAGAAGTCAATAAAGGTCATCTTGTTACATATTAAAGGTCATTTTGTTACATGGATAGATAACATATTGTCACAAAAAAAAGTACAAATACAGCTAGTGTATTTGTACTTTTGAAATTATAAAACTCTATTCTGCAACGACTACAAACCTTTTAAACTTACCTTTTGTAACAAAGCATCTATCAACTATTTTAAACCCAGCCTTAGCCACCATAGCATCATGATCTTCAAAAGATATCAATACAATTCTATCTGAAATTCTTCGAGCAGTATTTATTATATCTTGTTGCTCATCCT
>JBOFLW010000150.1:0-3989 GCA_051658065.1 Cetobacterium sp. | reverse complement strand
ATACATTTTTCTCTTCTAAAAGTAGCCGCACCGTCTCCACCGTTTCCTGCTTTTACTGTTATAATTACCTCATCTATAAACACAGTTATCTCCTCCACTATCTTTCAAATCTATATTACCAATAATAATCCATTTAAATGCGTTAATCATTATATTCTACACTTTTTTCTAATATTTTGCAATGAATTTTAGTATGTTTTTATTTAATATTTATGATGTTTTGTGTTAGAATTACTGTATACATATATTTTTTATTTAGGAGGATTTTATGAATAGTTTTGGTTCTCTTTTTAGAGTACATATTTATGGGGAATCTCACGGCTCTGGTGTTGGTATTTTAATTGATGGAATCCCTGCTGGTATAAAGCTTGATAATGAAGATTTTATGAATGATATTTCTAAAAGAAAATCTGGAAAAGTTGGAACGACTCCTCGAACAGAGGATGATACCCCTAAAATTTTATCTGGTATATTTAATGGATTTACTACTGGTTCTCCTTTAAATATTTTTTTTGAAAATAATAACACTAACTCTAAAGTTTATTCTGACTTTAAATCACACCCTAGACCAGGTCATGCTGATTTTTCTTCAACTAAAAAATTTTGTGGATTTAATGATCTGAGAGGTGGTGGGCATTTTTCTGGAAGATTAACGCTAGGACTTGTTGCTGCTGGTGTAATAGCTAAGAAAATTTTAAATAACGTCGTATTTAAAACTGAAATTGAAACAATTGGAATATTAGATAAAAACAATTTTGAATTAAATTTAGAAAATTATCTTCTTGAAACATCCAAAAATGGTGATTCTTTGGGTGGAACAATATCTTTAACTGTAAAAAATTTACCCTGTGGGTTAGGAGAACCTTTTTTTCATTCTGTTGAATCAGTTTTAGCTAGTATGATTTTTTCTATTCCTGGTATAAAAGGAGTAGAATTTGGTGCTGGATTTAAAGGTACTGAATTTTTAGGTAGCTATTTTAATGATGCTTTTATTGATGAAAATGGTAGTACCTCTTCAAATAATAACGGTGGAATTAATGGTGGAATTACGAATGGAAATGATATTTTTCTTAAGATTGCTGTTAAGCCAACTTCAAGTATTTTTAAAATTCAAGAAACATTTGATTTTAGCAAAAAATTAATATTACCTTTAGAAATAAAAGGAAGACATGATGTTGCATTTGTTTTGAGAGTTCCAATTGTTCTTGAAAATGCTGTTGCTATTGCTATTGCTGACCTTTACTTGCAAAGTATAAAAAATATTTAGGAGGATTTAATGTCAAAACGAACTGATTATATTGATTGGGATGAATATTTTATGGGTGTTGCTATTCTTTCAGCTAAACGTAGTAAAGACCCTGGAACTCAGGTTGGAGCATGCATTGTTACTCCTGATAAAAGAATTGTTGGTGTTGGATACAATGGACTTCCTTCAGGTTGCTCTGATGATGAATTCCCTTGGAATAGAGATGGTGATTTTTTAGATAGTAAATATGCTTATGTTTGTCATGCTGAATTAAATGCTATTTTAAATAGTACTAAAAATTTAAAAGGATGTACTATTTATGTAGATTTATTTCCTTGTAATGAGTGTGCTAAAAGTATTATTCAAAGTGGAATTCATGAAATTGTGTATCTTTCTGATAAATATAGCGACACTGATTCAAATATTGCATCTAAAAAACTTTTAAATTCAGCTAAAATTAAGTTCAGACAACTTGAACCTAAATTTGATGAGCTTATTTTAAACTTTAAAAAATATTAATTGGAGGAAATTGTATGGGTAATACTTTAAGTCGATTAGAAGAATGGATTAATTCTCTTACACATTATTTTGGTGCTGCTTTAGCCTTAATTGGTACTGGAGCTCTTTTAGTTCACTCTTTAAAAACTGATAATATTGGTTACATTATTGGTTCTATGGTGTTTTGCTTTTCTTTAGTATTACTATATACTATGTCAGGAACATATCATATTTTATATGTTGGTAAAATCAAAAAAATATTTAAAATTTTAGATCATTCTGCTATATATATTTTAATCTCTGGTTCTTATACTCCTTATTTACTAGGAGTATTTGATGGAAAAATAAAATGGATTCTTTTTTTTACTCAATGGGGAATGACTCTTATTGGAATTATATTTAAAGTCTTTTTTACTGGTAAATTCAATCTACTTTCTACTTTAATCTATCTTTTTATGGGATGGATGGTTATGTTTGTTTTTAAAGATTTAAAAGAGTTGGCTACACCCCTTTCCTTAAAACTTTTAATTTTTGGTGGAATTAGTTATTCTATTGGTACAATTTTTTATCTTATGAAAAATAAAAAATTTGCTCATGGAATATGGCATCTTTTTGTTTTAGCTGGTAGTATTTTCAATTATTTTTCAGTCTATTTTTTAATATAATTTTACATGAGGAGCTAACAATTGCAAAGTTTAAACTCAAAATTTGAAAAACAAAGTATATTTATAACTATCTTAAAATTTAGTATTCCTTCATCTTTTGGAGCTATAATTGGAATGCTTTGTGTTTTAACTGATAGATATTTTATTGGTCAAGTTGCTGGAAGAGATGGAATGGCTGCTATTGCATTAGTTTTTCCCTACGCTATGATTATAAATAGTTTTAGTTTTGCTTTTTCTGGCATATCTATAATTATAGGAATGAAACTCGGGCAAAAAGATAATATTGGTGCAAATAAAATTCTAAATGTTGGATTTTTATGGATTTTTATAGTTGGAGTTATTTTAACAATATTTCTCTTCTTATTTAATTCAACAATATTGAATATTTTAGGAGCTCATAAAAACAATATCTCTTTTGCACTTCAGTATACAAAATTTTTAATACCTATTACAACTTTTCAAATTATTTTAGGTCAAAGTAGTTTAATAAGAGGAATTGGAGATACTGTTACTGCTATGGGAGTAAATATTTTTACAGGTCTTTTTAATGTAATTTTGGATTATATTTTTATTATTAAATTAAATATGGGAATTGAAGGTGCTGCTTTAGCTACTTTAATCGCTACTGCTTTAAGTGCTCTATACATAATTTTATATTTTATAAAATCAAATATCATTTCATTTTCAGTAAAAGATATCTCATTAGATTTTAATATTTTAAAAGATATCTTTAAAATTGGAAGTCCTCGATTTTATAATCAAATTTTACAATCTTCTGTTATTGCAATTACGAATAAGCAAGCAGGAGTTTATGGTGGTGATATTGCTACTGCTGCTATTGGAATTATTTCAATTTGTAGAAGTGTTATTAATACTAGTTTACAAGGTTTTAATCAAGGAACTGCTGCTATTATATCTTACACATTTGGTGCTGGGAATTTTAAAAGAGTTCAAAAGGTTGTTAAAATTCAATTAATTACTGTTACTAGCGTATCAACTCTATTAGTTTTTCTTTTACTTTCTAATAGTGATAAAGTTGTTAGTACATTTGTTAAAAACGATCCTACTTTAGTAAAATTTACAATCTCTGCTATGGCTTTAAATCTATTTTTAATGCCATTTACAGCTATTTTTTTAGCTTGTAACAATTTTTTTCAATCTATAAAAGAAAGCGTAATTGCTACTCGATTTTTCTTAATTAGAATTTTAATTTTAAATATTCCACTTATTTATATTTTAGGATATTTTTTTAAAGAAACAGGAGTTTGGTTAGCTTTTCCAATCTCTGATACTTTAGTTGCACTTGGAATGTTTTATTTAACTCAAAAAAAAATAAGAAAGTTATCTATATATAATTGAGTTTAGAGAAAAACTATGTTATAATAATTTATAATTTAATAATTGGGGATGCAAAGGTTTCGACAGGGTTGTGAGGTTATAGGTAGCAGGCCAGGTTGACCGCTGTGAGAGGTCAACTCATCGTTTAGATGGAAACAATAATTACGCTTTAGCTGCATAATGTCAGCTCACCTCTGAACATTCTCTTCTGTAGGAGCGTTCAATCAAGGTGTCACTTAAAT
>JBOFLW010000149.1:0-5786 GCA_051658065.1 Cetobacterium sp. | reverse complement strand
CACGTCAAACGCATGAAAAATTTTTGTAGAAAGTATGATATAATTATAGAAAAAATTGTGAGGGATATAATGATTAAAATACTAAACAAACTCAATTACATAGATGACCCTAGGCAACAACATAAAATTAAATATTCTATTAAAGAAATTGTTGGAATTGTTTTATTTGCATATTTAGCAAATTCAAATGAATGGTGTGATATAGAAGATTTCGCTAATGAAAATGAAGATCTTTTAAAGCAATATTTTGAACTTCCAAATGGAATTCCATCACACGATACTTTAGCTCGAGTAATGAGTTTGATCAATCCTGATGAAATTTCTGACTTATATTTAGAATGGAATAAATATTTATCCCAAAACGAAGGCCAAAAATTAAAAAAAATTTTTAATATCGATGGAAAAACAATGTGTGGAAGTAAAAATAAACATCAGAATGCAATTCATGTAGTTTCAGTATGGAGTGAAGAAGATGGTATTAGCCTTGGCCAAACAGTTGTTGAAGAAAAAACAAATGAAATAACTGCTATTCCAGAACTGTTGAAAACATTGAATATTAAAGGAAATGTTATTACAATTGATGCTATGGGAACACAAGTTAAAATTGCAGAACAAATTATTGATCAAAAAGCTAACTACGTATTGGCGGTTAAAAAAAATCAAGGAAATCTATATTCTGAAATTGTAGATTATTTTGCAGATAATGATTTTTTAAAAAAAATTATAGTTAAAGAAGGCTATAAAAAAACATGTGAAAAAGCTAGGGGACAAATAGAAACTAGGGAATACTATCAAACAGATGCTATTAAATGGATGAACGAAAAAGACCGTTGGAAAAAATTAAAAACTATTGGATTGGTTGTAAATACAATCGAAAAAGATGGAGTTGTTAAAACAGAGTACCGTTATTATATTTCTAGTGAAAAAGTAGATATTGATTTATTTGCAAAAAGCACTAGAGGTCATTGGGCGATTGAGTCTATGCACTGGCATTTAGACGTAACTTTTAAAGAGGATGCAAGTCGAATAATTGATAAAAAAGCTAATGAAAATCTTAACATTATTAGAAAATGGTCATTAAGTATATTGAAAATTTTAGAAATATCTGCAAAAAAAATAAGTTTAAAAAGAAAAAGGTTTAGAATGTCTTTAAATCCAAGAAAATACTTTAAATTTGTATTAGATCTTTAAAATTAAGAAAAAATTATAAAAAAATAAGAGGAGTAACTAAAAAATTAATTTAGGTATCTCTCCTCTATATTTTGATATATAATTTTATTGTAATTATTTCTTTAATTTTTTCATGCGTTTGACGTGCTTGCTCTCATCAATTAATTCGTTGTTTTATTCGCTTTTAACATTTCATATCTCATCTTCATTCTTTCTGTTTTCATCTCAGCTTGAATATTAGCTTTATCTTTATTTATCTTCTCTATATTTGTGAAATTAGGTGTATCTTTTGCCATCTCTTTCATCATAGATAATTTGTTCTCTTGTAACTTTATTCTTCCCTCTTGAAGCTTCGGATTTGTTCTCATTTTCTCTCTCATAGCTAATTTCTCTTCACTTGTTCCGCATTGATTAGCCATCATTTTTCCACCATTATTTCTCATCATATCTCCAGACATTCTGTGTCCGTTGTTTCCTTTTGCCATTGCTACAGTTCCTAATCCTAATGCCATCATTGCTACTAATAAAAATTTCTTCATCTTTATACCTCCTAAATTTCCTTCGTTTTCATTTACAAAGATATATTAACAAACTTTTATGGCTAAAATATGGCTAAAATACTTTTAAAAAAAATAAATCCACCAAAATATTTGGTAGATTTATTTTAAAATTTTAAATATGTTAATGGATTTTGTATTTTTCCATTTTTTCTTATTTCAAAATGTAAATGTGGTCCACTAACTCTTCCTGTTGCTCCGCTTAAAGCAATATATTGATTCTGGGAAATTTTTTGTCCTTTTTTAACATCAATTTTACTCAAATGTGCATATCTAGTTTCATAACCATCAGAGTGCTTTATGATTATAAGTTTTCCATACCCACTCGCTCTTCCTACAAAACTTACTGTTCCATCTTTTGCAGAAACAACTCTTGTTCCTGTTTTAGCCTTTAAATCTACGCCTGCATGATTTAAGACTTTTTTAAGCACAGGATGTTTTCTAGATCCAAAACTACTAGTTAAACTCATTGCAACTAAAGGATTTGTAAAACTTCCCATTGAATTTTGCTTAATATATTCTTTCTTAAAACTGCTAAGATATCTCGAAACTTTTGGTTCTCTCAAAAATATTTTTGTACCTATTAAAAGTCTATCATTACTATTATCTTCTTTTATCACTTCTATATTTACATCAAATCTCTTTGATAAAGCTTCAAAAGTATCTCCTTTTTTTACAGAATAAAATATTCCTTGCTCTGTCGGAATATTAATTTTTTTTCCTATTTGAAGTACTCTTAAATTTTTATCAACATTATTTGCGAAGATATAATCACTCTTTATTTTATATTCTTTTGAAAGATCAGAAATTGTATCTCCTTTTTTTATAGTATACTCAATATTTTCTAAAACTATTTTTTCCTCTAAATCGATTCTTTCATCAATATCAACTAACTCTTTATTTTCTTGTTCTTCCCATTCTCTTGAAATTTTATTTTCTAACTCTTTTTCTTCATTTAAAGATTCTACTTCTTTTACTTCTTCTACTTTTTTTAAAGATTCTTCAATTTTTTTAGTAGAAACTAAATTTTCAGAATCTAAAATATTTTCTACTTTTTCTTCGGTTTTTTCAACTGCTTTTGTTGTTTCAATAACTGTATTCAAATTATCATTTTTAATAACATTTAAATTTTTAGTAAGATTATTATCTATCACTATTTTCTCTTCTTTAGTCTTAATATTTTTTAATTTAATTTCTCTATAAAAAATTGATGTTACTAAAAAGACTAAAATTGCTATACATATCTTTTTTCCCTTTTTCATAATTCACCATTCTTTTCTTTTTATATCTAATATAATTTTTATAAATTTTACCATGTTTTTATAAATTAAGTCTAGCTTTTATTTTTTTGTATTTTTTTAGAATACTAATATAGTTTTTTATAGTTTTTTATACTTTTTTATAAAAAAATAACTATTGGTTTTTGATTTTTAGGATGTTTAATAACATCAACAGATATCTCAAAAATCTCACTAATTTTCTGTGAAGTTATTATATCTTCTGGAGTTCCTTCATATTTTATCTTTCCATCTTTCATGGCAAAAATATAGTCACAATATCGGCTAGCAATATTTATATCATGTATTACAGCTATAACAGTTTTATCCAATTTTTTTACTAAATCCATTATTTGATATTGATATCTCACATCCAAATGATTTGTAGGTTCATCAAGTAACAAAACTTCGCTCTCTTGAACTATTGCTCTAGCTATTAAAACTCTTTGCATCTCTCCACCGGAAAGAGTTAAAAAACTAGATTCTTTTAAGTGTAAAATCCCAACTGCCTCTAAAGCTTTATCTATATCTTTTTGAAAAGTATTTTTAATAAATAATGAACTTCTATTATATTTTCCCATCTCAACAATTTCTTTAACTAAAAAATCAAAAGTTATTTTTTGATTTTGACTAAGTACAGATAATTTTTTAGAAAGGTCTTTTACAGAATAGTTATTAAGTTCTATTCCATCTAAAAAAATACTATTTTTTTTAGGAATATGATTTCTATAGATATTTTTTAACAAAGTACTTTTTCCACATCCATTTTCACCTATAATCCCTATAAATTTTTTCTTTTCTATACCTATTTTTATATTTTTTAAAATTTCCTTTTTATCTATTTTAAAGTCTAGGTTTTCTACTTTTATCACAAATCTATCCTCCAAAATTATAATTATTTTTTCTTAACATATTCATAAAAAATGGTGCTCCTAAGATTGATGTTATTACACCTATTGGTATTTCTTGAGTTTTGAAAAGCGCTCTTGTTAAAGTGTCTGTTCCCAATAAAAATATTGCTCCTAATAAAATTGCTGAAGGAGTTAATCTTTTGTGATTACTTCCAACTAGTCCTCTACAAATATGAGGAACAACTAAACCTACAAAACCAATAACTCCAGTTGCTGAAACTATAAATCCCGTCAAAAATGTTGAAATTATAACTATAAAAAATCTTAATTTTCTAACATCTACTCCAAGATTTTCAGCTAACTCATCTCCTGCAATTAAAATATTTAACTCTCTATATTTAAGCGAAATAAATATTACAGATGTTAGAAGCACAAAAAATAAAATTCCTAAATTCTCCCATCTAGCCCCTGCTAAGCTTCCTGATATCCAAAACATTACTCCTCTCAATTGAGCTTCATTTTTAGCTGTTGTAACTAAAAATGTCGTGATTCCAGAAAAAAGAGATGATACTGCAACCCCTATTAAAACAAGTTTCGTGCTTGAGTATCCTCCATTCCCGGCTATATAAAATACTAAAAATGCTGTTAAAGTTCCAAATATAAAGGCACCAATTCCTGGAGAAAAATTTATTCCCCAAAGCCCTCCTAAAACAATTGATATTACAGCTCCCGTACTAGCTCCAGATGAAATCCCTAAAATATAAGGGCTTGCTAAAGAGTTCTTGGTTAATGCTTGCATCAATATTCCAACTAAAGATAAGCCAGCTCCAGCTAAGAGAGCTAATATAACTCTTGGAACTCTCAAATTCCAAACAATCATCTCTGTCGATTTTTTCCAGTCTATCGAAAAAATATTCTTGTTTAAACTTTTATTTACTAGAATTTTCCAAACATGTATTGGTGATAGTGAAACACTTCCAACAGTAACTCCTATAGTTCCTAAAATAAGTATTAAAACTATCGAAGCCAAAATAAGATTTTTATTTTTTACCTTCACTCCTGAACCTCTCTTAATCCCTCTGAAATTTTTTCAATCCCTTTACTCACTTTAATTCCAGAAGATATATAGCTCAACGGAACTCTAATAAATCTATTTTCTTTTACAGCTTTTAACTCAGAAATAGGAGATCCTTGCTTTAAAAAGTTTATCTTAGATTCATAACTATTATCGCCGTAGTCAACAACAAGTATAAGTTCAGGATTTTCATCTAATACCTTTTCCCAATTTGCTGTTCCAAATACAAACTTACTTTCTTTAAATATATTCTCTCCTCCAGCTAACTCTATCATGGTATTCCCAATTCCATCTCCTCCAACAACAAACGGTGCTGACTCTTGACTATCATACGCAAATACTTTAACTCTCTTCTTTCCACTATTAAATATTTTTATTTTTTCAATCTCACTTTTCATCTTCTCTACAACTTTTTTTGCATTTTCTTCAAGATTTAGCCTTTTTCCAAAATACAAAATATCCTCATAAACATCATTTAAGTTTGATGTTTTTTGAGATTTTGTAAAAAAAACCTCAACTCCATTTTTATTTAATTCTTCTATCGTTCCTAAATTCTTAGATGTTGCAATCGATTGCCATCCTGTTAAAAATGTTGGATTTAAAGAATAAAATAGCTCTTTTGTTGGAGCTCCTGCGGATAAAACAGGAATTTTTTTATATTTCTCTTGTAATTCTGGAAGAATTTCATCATCTAAAAAAGAGGTTCCTATCATATACTCTTCAGCTCCAATAGCCAATAACATCTCTGTTGTAAACTGTGATGTTGAAACAATTCTTATAGAATCATTCGAAAAACTAAAGATAGTTAATAATAAAAATAATAACAAAAATAATTTTTTCATATTTTTTCTCCTTT
>JBOFLW010000148.1:0-1876 GCA_051658065.1 Cetobacterium sp. | reverse complement strand
CCAAAGCCTTTTTCATCTGAAGGTCAATGTCTTTTTCTGTTATACTCATAAAAAATCTTCTCCTTTAAAAACAACTATATCGTAAAGTATACATCAAAAAAAATATATAGTCTATATTTATATTATATTTTATTTTTTTCTAAAAAGTATGCTATAATATATAGGATTATAAATAAATGTAAAGGCATTAAAACTTAAGGAGGAAGACGAAAAATGAAAAATTGCATATTGATCGGAGTAGCTGGAGGAAGTGGAAGTGGAAAAACAACAATAGCTCACAATTTAGCAAAGGCTTTCAAGTCGGAAGACGCAGTACTGGTTGAGCAAGATGCTTATTATAAAGAGTTAACAAATTTATCTTTAGAGGAAAAAGCAGCAGTTAACTTTGATCATCCTGATTCTATAGAGTTTGATTTATTAAGAGAACATTTAAGCAAACTTCAAAATGGAGAAGCAATAGAAAGACCGATATATGATTTTACAACACACTCTAGAAAAGAGGGAAGTTTAAAAATTGAACCATCAAGAATAATAATAGTAGAGGGAATACTAATATTTGCAGTTCCTGAAATTAGAGAGTTGTTTGATGTTAAAATATTTGTGGATACAGATGCTGATGAGATGATTTTAAGAAGAATTGAAAGAGATATGACTGAGAGAGGAAGAAGTTTTGAATCAGTTAGAAATCAATATTTAAAAACAGTAAAACCAATGTTCTTAGAGTTCTGTGAACCAAGTAAAAGATATGCAGACGTTATTATTCCTAGAGGTGGAGAGAATAAGGTGGCTATAGGAATGGTAACAAGCAACTTGAAAAGATTCCTTCAAAAAGGAGTGTTAGGATAAAATTATGAAAAATGTTATCTGTATAGAAGGCGTTGTTGGAGCTGGAAAAACAACTTTAGGAGAACTTTTAGCTAAAGAGTTATCTATAGAATTTTTTAAAGAACCATATATAGATAATCCATTTTTAGATAAATTTTATTCAAATAAAGAGAGATATTCTCTGTTAAGCCAAATGTATTTTTTAAATAAAAGAATAGATATAATTGAAGAAGCTTCAAAATTTGAAGGATGTATAATGGATAGAAGTATCTATGGAGACTTTTTATTTGCTAAAATGCATTTAAAAAATGGATTTATGACTCAAGATGAATTTCTTTTATATGAAGCTTTTTGGAAGAAACTAATTTCAGCAAGAGAAAATCCATTGTTGATAATTTATTTGGAAACAAATGTTGAAAATGCAATCAAAAAAATAAACGAAAGAGGTAGGGATTTTGAGATGGGAGTTGAAAGAGAATACTGGAACTCTTTAAATCTTGAGTACTCTAATTTTTTCACAAACAATTGTAATTCAGTCCTATTAAAAATTAATATAGATAACATGGATATAAGGGATAACGAGGATGATAGAACAATATTCTTTGAGATGGTTAAAACAAAATTAAGAGAAATCAGTTTATAAACTTTCTCAAAATATTGAATTTATTTTGTATTTTTTAAGTTTTGTGTTAAAATTAAAAAAGCAAAACATTTATGAAAATACACTTTTAAGGAGATTAAAGATGATTTTTTTTAAAGGTATAATAACGGGTATGATATTATCTCTCCCTTTTGGTCCTGTTGGAATATATTGTATGGAAAAAAGTATGACAGAAGGAGAGAGAAAAGGGTATGTATCAGCACTAGGGATGGTATCTGTAGATATAATTTACGGGATAATATCTTTTCTTTTTATAAGTAGAGTAGAAAGTTATATATTAAAATTTGAAACTCCATTAAAAGTGTTGATAAGTTTATTTTTGATATTTGTTGGAAGTAAAAAATTTTTCAATAAACCTGAAATGAAAGAGTGTCAAGATGATGATTATAC
>JBOFLW010000147.1:0-3649 GCA_051658065.1 Cetobacterium sp. | reverse complement strand
GATCCCTTATGATCTGCCATTTTTTCTAAATCTAAAACAGAATATCCTTTTTCTTCTAAAGCATTTAATATTTTAGTTTTTCCAATTCCTGTTTTACCATGAAGTATAAAATATTTTACATCTTTATTATAAGTAGGTGCATTCTTTAATATATACTGTCTATAATCTCTATATCCTCCCTCTAATTTCCATGTAGTATATCCTAATGCACTAAATAGTGCTGACATAGAACCACTTCTCATACCACCTCTTGCACAATAAAATACAATTCTTCCTTTTGCTTGCTTTTGAACCTCTCTAAATATATCAGGTAATCTTTTTGCTATCGCTTCAACACCGAGCTCTTTTGCTTTCTCTGGTGAAACTTGCTTATATGCTGTTCCTACATCTATTCTTTCATCATCTAGTAATAATGGAATATTTATCGCTCCTGGAATTCCTTCCTCTTCAAACTCTTTTGGAGTTCTTACATCTATTAAAGTGTAGTTTTTCTCTTTTAATAAATCTTCATACTTTATTATAATCATCTTTTCCTCCATTATTTATATTTATCTATATTCTACTATGATTTTCAAGAAAAATGAATATTATTTATGTAAAAAATATCTTTAATGTGGTAAAATTTACAATAAAAGCAACTTTTTATATAGAAAGGATATTATGAAATCAAAAGCGAATGAATTATTAAAGAATATTTATGGATATAATTATTTTAGGAAAGGGCAAGAGGTAATAATAGATTATACTCTTTCTAAACATGATGTTTTGGGAATTATGTCTACTGGAAGTGGAAAATCAATTTGTTATCAAATCCCAAGCTTACTTTATTCTGGCCTAACTATTGTTATCTCTCCACTCATATCTCTTATGAAGGATCAAGTCGATTCTTTGAAATATCTAGGTGTTAGAGCTAGTTTTCTAAATTCTACATTAACTAAAGAAGAATACTTAGAAATTATCGAAAGTATAAAGAGTAAAAATACAAAACTACTATATATATCTCCTGAAAGATTAAATAGTCAAAATTTTATTAATTTTATAAAAAATATTAAAATTTCTATGATTGCTATAGACGAGGCTCATTGCATCTCCCAATGGGGACATGATTTTAGACAAAGTTATCTTCAAATTCCTAATTTTTTAAAAAAAATAGAGCAAAGACCACAAATATTAGCTCTTACTGCTACGGCTACTAGTAAAGTAAGGTCTGATATTATCCAAAAATTAGAATTAAATAACCCTAAAATTTATGTTGATAGTTTTGATCGAGATAATATAACTTTTAAAGTTAAAAAAGATATTCTACCCGAAGTTTTTATCTCTGAATATATAAAAAAAAATTCAAAAAAATCTGGAATAATTTATGCTTCTACTCGAAAAGAGGTTGATAGTCTTTATGGCTATTTGCTTTTAAAAAAATTCAATGTTGGCAAATATCATGCTGGATTAACAGAGATTGAGCGTTCTGATTTTCAAGATAAATTTCTAAATGACGATATTAAAATTATGATTGCTACGAATGCATTTGGAATGGGTATTGATAAATCAAATGTACGATATGTTATTCATAGAAATATTCCTAAAGATTTAGAAAGTTATTACCAAGAGGCTGGTAGAGCTGGTAGAGATGGTGGAGCTTCAGAAGCTATTTTACTTTTTTTTGAAGAAGACATTTCAACTCAAAGCTTTTTAATAGAACAAAATACAGCTACTCTTACGAACTTAAAAAAAAGAAAGTTAGAAAAATTAAAAGCTATTATTGAATATGCCAATTTAGAAACTTGCTATCGTGAATATATTTTAAAATATTTTGGAGATAAGAGAATTAAAAATTATTGTGGAAATTGTGATAATTGTAAAACTTTTAAAGATATTAAATCATTTACTCTTGATGCACAAAAGGTTTTTTCATGTATTGGTCGTACAAAAGAGAGTGTTGGTATATCAACCCTTACAAATATTTTAATTGGAAAAGTAGATAGTAAAATTGAACGAAAAGAGTATTTTAAACTTTCTACTTTTGGTATAATGTCTTCATATACTAGATGTGATTTAGAGGAATTTATATACTATTTAATCTCTGAAAACTATTTAGAACAAAGTGCTGGAAGTTTTCCAACCTTAAAATTAACCTCAAAAGCTTATGAAGTGTTGAAAAATAATAAAAAAATCTTTAGAAAATCGAACGAACTTGTTTCATTTGATTATTATGAAGACTCTTTATTTGAAAATTTAAATAAATTACGAAAAGAGATTGCTAAAAAAGAGGGGGTCCCTCCATATATAATTCTTTCAGATTTAACACTTATAGAATTAGCTGAAACGAAACCTAAAAATCGTTGGGAGATGTTAAAAGTTCGTGGTATTGGAAATCAAAAATTTAAAAATTATGGTGATTTATTCTTAAAAATTATTAATGAACTTTCACCTGAAGATTTTGATTTATTAACTGTAGATAGTATTATTGATGAAAAATATTTAGGTGAAGCACAACTTTTAAATTTAAAAAAATCTTTAAATCTTCAAATTACAACAAATGAATTAAAAGAGATTTTGATAAAAAATCTTTTTTCAAACTAAAATTGAGGTGATTTAATGTTATTTGAATTTTTTATAGCTAAAAAACATATTTTAGAGCATAAAAAACAAAGTTTTATTGGTATTATTGGTATTGCTATTGGTATTATTGTCTTAACAGTTTCTATTGGAATATCAAATGGATTAAATAAAAATATGATTGAAAGTATCCTATCTTTATCTAGCCATGTAACCGTTATTGGAAATGAAAACATTCCAGACCCCTTAAAATTGGAAAATATTTTTATAAAATATCCCGAAGTTAAAGGAGTTGTTCAGAAGGTTTCAACACAAGGTATTATAAAATATAATGGTATATTAGGAACATATGTTTCTGGTGTCAAACTTGATGGTCTTGATTTAGAAAAAGCTATTCCAGCTTTAAACTTGAGTAATAAAATTAAAAGAGGGGCTATCGATTTAGAAAATATGAAAGGGGTTCTTATTGGTGATGAACTTTTAAGTCGTATGGGAGCATCTATAGGTGATACAATTAGTATTATATCTGCTAACAATAAAGAATTAAAATTAGATATTATGGCTACTTTTCAAAGTGGTTATTACGATTATGATCTTTCTATGATTCTTTTACCTCTTAAAACAGCACAATATATAACTGAAAGAGATGGTACTGTTAGCTCTGTTGATTTAATTTTAAAAAATCCATATGATGCTGATAAAATTTCAAATAATATATATGCTGACACTGGTCTATATAATCGTACTTGGGGAAGTTTAAATCAAAATTTATTAAAAGCTCTTACATTGGAAAAAACTGTTATGATTATAGGTTTCTCTCTTATTGTTATAATTGCTGGATTTGTTGTTTGGGTAATTTTAAATACTATGGTAAGAGAGAAAATTCGATATATTGGTATTATGAGATCTATGGGGATATCTCATAGTTCTATTATTAAAATTTTCTTAATTCAAGGTGTACTTTTAGGCTTTATCGGTATTATTTTAGGTGTTGGTATATCTCTACTATTACTTTGGTATATTAAAACCTATTCACTTCCTGGAATATCATCTATTTATTATTTAACTAAAGTTCCAATAGAACTATCTATTA
>JBOFLW010000146.1:0-1379 GCA_051658065.1 Cetobacterium sp. | reverse complement strand
GTTGGACAATCAGATGATATTACAACCTTTGAACATATCATAGCTTCTATCAATACTGTTGGTAATCCCTCATATTTTGAGCTATGCACAAATAGTTTACTATTTTTCATCCATATGTATGGATTCGTTGTTTTTCCTATCAGTTTAATCTTATCATTTAGCTCTGCAACATCTATCAACTTTTGAATCTCATCTCTATCTGGTCCATCTCCAACTATATATAGTTTCTCTCTAACTCCTTTTTCAAGAGCTAACTTATAACCTTTTATAAGAGTATCATAATCTTTTTGAACAGTATCCAATCTTGAAACCGCTACTATATAATCATCCTCTATCAACTTTTTTTGATTCTCTGTTAAAGCTGATTTATCGATTGATAAATCTAAAATCCTTTTAAAATTAAATGGATTATAAACCCTTCTCAGCTTTTCTGATAAATATGGATATATCTCCTCTAACTCTTTTTTCATATCATCACATATAGCGACTACTCTATCATACTTCGATAAATTTTTACCAAACCTAACTATTTTCGACTGCTTTTTCAATAACTTCGGTACTGAGTTATGTATCCAAACAAGCTTTTTTTTCGCTTTTAACTTCTCAACATACCTTCTAGCTCCCCAATCATAATCTAAGAAAACATCCACTTCTCCATGTTTAGATTCTATCTCTTTTAAAACCTGAACTGTTCTTTCTACTACGAAACTATGTTCTTTCATCATTAAAATATTATACATAATTTTATGGTAAAGATTTTTCTTTCTCTCTCTGTGATAGTGAGTTTTTTCTATAAGTTCTTCTGGTTTTAAAAAATATATCTCTATCTCTTTTGGTACTTCTGGTAAAAATATGTTTTCAGCTCCAGAGTTATCCTCTATAATCAATGATATTTTATATTTCTTTCTATCTAGGTTTTGAAGCATCTCAATTAAGACTCTTTCAAGCCCACCCATACGCAAACTTCCACTTCTAATAACTAAATTTTTCAACTCATCACCTCTTTTAAAGCGATTTTAAACTCATCTCGAGTTATACTATTTATCTCTTTATTCGGATAATTTTTATCTAGGATATCTTCTCTCAATTTAGATGGTGTTAAAATCTTCATCCAGCTTTCATTATGAATAAAAGCACCACTTTTATTACGGAATAATCCAATTGATTTTTTTCTTAGTGCAAACGTTGAGTTATATAATCCTGAATCAAACCCAATAAACAGTGAACTCTTTGCTACTATTTCAAAAACCTCTTTTACACTTGTTTTATTTATTAAATTTTCTATATTTTTATTCCCTAGTATCTTTAAAAGCTCCTCTGCATAACTCGATTGTAAATCTCCGTTTCCAACTAATAGAATTTTTTTCTCTGGAAACATT
>JBOFLW010000145.1:0-13781 GCA_051658065.1 Cetobacterium sp. | reverse complement strand
ACTACTTTTACATAATTTGGATTTTCTATATCCTCTTTATTTATAAGTTTATGTTTTAATGTAGCCATTTTAAGATTATTTTCAGCTTTAAATATATCTATCAAAGAATTTATCATATCAGCTTCTATTAAAGGTTCATCTCCTTGAATATTGATTACTACATCATACTCTGTTACTCTTTCACAAACTTCTGCTATCCTGCTTGTTCCATTAATGTGATTTTTATCTGTTAAAATAACCTCACCACCAAAAGATTTAACCGCATCAAAAACTTCTTTAGAATCTGTTGCCACTATAACTTTATCCAACTTTGATTTTAAAGCTCTTTTATAAACCCATTCAATCATTGGATAACCACAAATATCTTTTAATGGTTTCTTTGGTAATCTTGTTGATTCATATCTTGCTGGAATTACTCCTAAAAACTTCATTTTACAACCTCCGAAATTCAATGTATAATAAGATTATACAAGAATATCATTTTAAAAAAAAGAGTTTTATATTTAAAAAGGAGAAAAAATGCTACATATCTATTTTGTAAGACACGGTGAAACAGTTTGGAATACATTAAAAATTTTCCAAGGAAGATCAAATTCACCTTTAACTGAATTAGGAATATCTCAAGCTGAGAAGCTTTCTGCTCATTTAAAGGATATTAACTTTAACAAAGTTTATTCATCTCCTCTTGGGAGAGCAATTCAAACAACTGAATTAATTTTAGGCGATAAAAATTCTGAAATAAATTTAATTGATGAATTTCAAGAGATAAATATGGGAAAAGTTGAAGGTATTCCTAGAGAAGAGTTCGAAAAAAAATATCCTACTGAATATCATAATTTTTGGAATGATGCAGTTCATTACAATCCATCATCTTTCGAAGGAGAAAGTTATGAGGAGATTTTAAATAGAGTTCAAAAAGGATTAGAAAAACTTATTTCTGAAAATAAAGATGGTAACATTTTAGTTGTTAGCCATGGTATAACTTTGAAAGCTTTATTTAACATTATAAATAAAAATAGTATTAAGGAATTTTCAAATCAGCCTGTTCCTGAAAATACAAGTACTACTATTGTTGAATATGATTCTAACATTTTTAAAATCATAAAATTCTCTGATACTGAGCATTTAAAATAATTTTCCAACAAAAAAGGACTTAGAAAAAGTCCTTTTTTTTAGCTTATTTTATCTAGATATACCTTTGGTAAAGGTAATTCTATTTTTATCTTATATTTTGGAATTTCACAGTAGTATGAAAATAAAAACATACTTTTTCCTGCTTTTCCATATTTTCCATCTCCAACTATAGGATGCCCTAAACTTGATAGTTGAACTCTTAATTGATGAGTTCTTCCTGTTTCAAGCTTTGCTTCTAATATAGTTTTATTATTTCCTCTTTTTAACACTTTGAAATAAGAGATACTCTCTTTAGCACCCTCTTCATATTTCTCTAATTCAACTACCTTTGTTTCTTCTTTTCTTAAATATGTTTTCAATGTAAATTCATTTTTAGAAACAATACCATCAACTAAAATATAATATTTTTTATCTGTATTTCCTTCTCTAACCTCTTGTGCCAACTCTCTAGTCACAGCTAAATTTTTAGCTCCTATAACTAATCCAGAGGTAGATTTATCGATTCTATTTACAAAGTTAAATTCATCTGTTTTATAATAACTTTTAAATAACTCTGAAATTCCATAGTCATGACCACTACCTTTATGCATAACCATATTTGGTTCTTTATTAAAGATAACTACTTTTTCATCTTCATAAACTATACCTTTTTTCAAAATTTCTAACTCTTTATTTGAAATTGTTATTAACTCTTTATCTTCTGTTTCTCCTCCAGAAATTAAAACTTTAACAATATCGCCCTCTTTTAATCTATAATTTTCTTTTGATTTTTTTCCATTAACCTTAATTTTTCCAGTTCTTATGCCTTTAAAAATCTCTGTTAATGGAGTATTTTCATATTTTTTTCTTAAAAATCTATCTAATCTAGCTTCGTTAAAACTAGAATCTATAATATATTCCATCTTTACTCCCTATATACATTTATACTTTGAACTATTCCTAACATTGCAAAAGAGAATAAAAAAGATGTACCTCCATAACTCATTAAAAGAAGTGGTAATCCTGTAACTGGCATAACTCCTGTTACCATACCTATATTTATAACTATATGGAAAAAGAAAATTGATGAAATCCCATACGCTATTAATTTTCCATGAGTTTCTGATTTATCTCCAATTCTAAATATTCTCCATAAAAGTAGTGTATATAAAATTAATAATACACACCCTCCTATTAAACCTCTCTCCTCTAGAAAAACTGCTGCTATGAAATCAGTATGTGATTCTGGTAAAAATCTTAATTTACTCTGTGTTCCTTGTAAAAAACCTTTTCCAAATATTCCACCAGACCCAACAGCTATCATTGATTGAGTTACATTCCATCCACTTCCCAACAAATCAGCTTCTGGATTTAAAAATGTTAATACTCTTTCTTTTTGATATTCTTTTAAGAAAAAGAAATATCCAATTGGTGCCATTGTTACTCCTGATAATCCAAGTATAATTATTGTTTTCCAATCTATTCCATTTACAAATATCAATACTAAATATAAGAATATTATAACTAAAGATGTTCCCAAATCAGGTTGTGCTGCTATTAGTAAAAATATAGGAATTATATGGAATGATGTTGCTATAATATTTTTAAATCCTGAAAATTTAGTATTAAATTTATTTGCAAGTACTTCAGAAAATGTTAATACAATTAATAACTTTGAAAATTCTGATGGCTGAATTGTTATAAATCCAAAGTCTATCCATCTTTGAGCTCCTAATCTTTTATCTCCAATTAAAAAAACCAATACCAATAGTAAAACATTAACAAAATAAATTATTTTGTAATATTTACCATAAATTCTATAATCTATAAATGAAAATATAAAATATGTTAATACTCCTAGCCCTATCCAACTTATCTCTTTATAGAAAAATGATGTCCCTTTATGAAGAGTTGCACTGTAAACAGTTAATAAACTTATCATTGTTATAGCCAATGCAATATACAAAATCATATTTTTCATTTTTTTTATTCTTTTGACAGTAACTACTAAATCATGATTTTTTCCCATATTACTCTCCTATTTACCTGTATGACCAAATCCACCTTCAGCTCTAGCTGTTGTAGATAGCTCTTCAACTTTTTCGAACTCCATTTTGTAAACTTTCTGAAGAACAAGTTGTCCAATTCTCTCTCCAGGATTCAAAGTATACTCTTCATTACTTAGATTGATTAAAATTACTCCAATCTCTCCTCTATAATCAGAATCTATTGTTCCAGGTGTATTAACCAAAGTTATTCCATGCTTTAAAGCTAAACCACTTCTAGGTCTAACTTGAACTTCATAACCTGTAGGTATCGCCATTTTTAATCCTGTTGGAATTAATTTTCTCTCTAAAGTTTTTAAAACGATAGATTCAGATATATTAGCTTGAACATCCATTCCAGCAGCACCTTCAGTCATATATTTAGGTTGTTCTACATTATTTTCTGTAACTAATTTGACTATAATTTTTTCCATCTTACACTCCATTACTATATATTTCCAAGAATTGTTCTTGATAATTTACTTTCATCAAATATTTGATTTGCTACTTTTTTTATATCTTCTAACTTTACATCTTCAATCTCTTTAATAACAGTTTCTATATCTTTAACATATCCATGAACTAAATATGAGCTTGCCATTCTAGTCATTTTTCCTTTACTACTTTCAAGACCAAATGTAACCATACTTAAGAATTGATTTTTAGAACGATTTAACTCTTTTTCTGTTATACCGTTTTCTTTTAACTCTTTTAACTCCTCTTCAATTATAGAGATTACCTCTTTATAATCTTCATGAGTAGTTCCTGCATATATAGTGAACAATCCACCTTCATCAAAATTTGATGTATAAGAGTATACAGAATAAGCTAATCCTCTTTCTTCTCTAATTTTTTGGAAAAGTCTAGAACTCATATTTCCACCTAAAACATTAGAGATTACTGACATTGCAACTCTACCTTCGTCTGTATTTGAAACTCCTGGAGTATTAACACAAAGGTGAACTTGATTAGTATCTTGAGTAATTATTTTTTCACCAGAATTTATACTCATATCACCATTATAACTTCTAGCTGAACTTTTATCCTCTAATTGACCTATTCCTTTATTTAATTGGTCATATACTTTATCATAATCTATGTTTCCAGCTAATGCTATTACAATATTTTCTGGTTTATATAAATCATTAAAGTACTTTATAATAGCATCTCTGTCTATTTTTTTTAAACTTTCTAATGATCCTGCTATCTTTTGACTTTGAACTCCTTTAACTGCAAACTCTAAATTTTCCTCGTGAACAACCTCTTCTGGAATATCCTCATACATTCTAATCTCTTCGATTATTACATTTCTCTCTTTTTCTATATTTTCCTCTGTGAATGTAGAGTTTAAAAACATATCATTTAATATATCTATTCCAGTATGAAGCGTACCTGATGTCATCTGTATATAATAAGCTGTTTTTTCAACACTTGTATATGCATTTATCATTCCACCTTCATCATCAATCTCTTCTGAAATTTGTTTTGCAGTTCTATTTTTAGTTCCTTTAAATAATAGATGTTCTATAAAATGTGAAATTCCCTCTTCTCCAGGTAATTCATTTTTTACTCCAGCTCTTACAAAGAATCCCAAACTAGCTGTATTTATACTTTTAATATCCTCTGTCAAAATTGTAATACCATTATCTAACTTCTCAACTCTTACGCTCATGATTCCTCCTTAATATTCGGCTTTTCTCATAAAGTATACTCCTAATGATAAGAATATAATATTAGGAATCCATCCGCTTACAAACGGATTTAATATTCCGTTTACACTTAATGCTTCAAATGATGCTTGTACAATATAATATGAGTATCCTAACCCAACACTAAGTGCAATACTTATTGCTGAAGCTCCTCTCACATATCTACTTCCTAATGACAATCCTAAAAACGAAACTATAAAACTTGCAAATGGGAATGAATATCTTTTTCCTAAAACTGAAAGTGGTTCTTTTATGTCTCCACCTGTTGTTCTAATATCTCTTATCGCTTTTCTTATTTCATTATTAGTTAATTCATCAGGGTCTCCTTGAATTGTTATAAAATCACTTGGACTTTTATTCAATTTAATATCTGTATAAATTGAATCTACTTTTTCAGTTTCAGTTTCAATATTATTTATTACAACATCTTTTAAAATCCATTGATTTTTAGTTAAATCAAATGTTCCACTTTTTGCTGTAATAATCTCTTTTATATTTTTAAAATCACTATCTAAAGTTATAATTTGAATTACTTCTCCACTATTTTCTAATCTATCCACTTTTTTAATATAATAAACAATATTATTTTCTGTTCTTAAAAAAGCATTGTTTTTAACTGATGGTAAAACTCTTTCTGAAATTTCTCTTCCAGCTCTCATAGCTCTACTTTTTAAAAGGGTAGAAGGGTAAACTTTGTTCATAACTTGAAATACTACTAAAGATATAAATAATGATATTATTACTGGATATCTTACAATTCTTCTAAAACTTATTCCTGCGGTTTTTAAAGATATTATCTCTAAATTTGATGCCATTCTATTTATACACATCAACGAACCTAGTAATATTGCTAATGGTGTTACCTCTATAAATATTTTAGGTAATAAATATAAAATATATGTTATTGATTGAACAATTGTCATTCTACCTTCTGTTATATATCTTATTATTTTAAAAAGTTGACTCAAAATAAAAATATTTATAAATGCTATCAAGCTAAGTAAAAACGATTTTATAAAATTTTTACTTATATATATATCTAACTTTTTCATCTAGCACCACCTGCTTTTATTCTGTACAGCAATAAAGTTCCTCCAACTAACAATAAATTTGGTAACCAAACACCAACATATGGAGACACTATTCCTCTATTTGCCATTACCATACCTACATTTAAAAATACAATATAAGTAAATATAATTGCTAAACTGATTCCAAAACTAGCACCTTTTCCACTTCTATGATGACCTATTGAAAGTAAAACTCCTAAAATTGCTAAAACTATTGTTGATAATGGTATTGCTATTTTTCTATTTATCTCTACTAAATATGGTATTTTTTCTACTTTATTTTTTTCTTTTAATTTTTTTATTAAAGTTTTTATTGGCATCGCTTCAATATCTTTGACCTCTATATTCATCTCTTTAAAGTATGAACTTAAAGGTATTTTCTTTTGATTAAACTCACCTTCAACTTTAATTGTTCCATTTGGATTAAAAGTATAAAAATTTGAACTTTCTAATACCATATTAACATCTTTCCAATAAGCTTTATCTCCCAATAAAATTGTTGGATAAGTGCTTTTTTTCTCTTTTTGAAAAATCAACACATTTTTTGCTATATTTGTTTTTCTTTCAATCTCATCAATATATAAACTATATTCATCTACCTCATCAATCAATATCTTTTCTTTTAACTGAAATACTGGATTTTCATAAGCTATTTTTATTGTAATCTCTTCTAATTTTCGAAATGATCTAGGAATTATACTCTCTTGTAAAAAAAATACAAATAGAGTTATCGCTGAAGCCAATATTACTATTGGCTTCAGTATATCTTTTAATGACATTCCAATCGAACTCATAGCTGTTGCTTCACTCGTTCTTGTGAATTTAGAAAATGTTATCATAACTCCTAAAAATACACCCATAGGTATTGTTTGAGATAAAATTGGCGGTAAATAAAAAGATAATATTCTTAGTACATCAATCAATGATATCCCTTTTACAATTATATTTTCCATAAGAGAAACTATTATCTCAATTAAAAAAATGAAAGTAAACAGAGATACTCCAAATATTATTGGCATTTTTACATCTTCCAATATATATTTTTCAATTATTTTCATCTATCTCTCCTAAAACATTTTATTAAAATATTTTTCTACTAACTCTTTTCCTTTTATATAATTCAGTTCTGATTTTAATTCTTTTGGTATATATTCATCTAAGTAGCTAGATTTTTCTAAAAATATATGATTGGTTTGACTTCCAATTCCATATTTTTTTAAAGTTGAGTATCTTTGGCTAGTAAAATTAAAAATAAATAAAATAATAATACTTACAATTAATCCTTTAGCTAATCCAAATACTCCACCTAGACCTCTTGATAAAATTCCTTTGCTTTGGTTTTTTAAAATAATTCCTATAAAAAACATTAAAATAGCTATAGCAAAATAAGAAGCTATAAATACACCTATATATGTCAGCAAGAAGTTATTTTCACTATGACTTATTGATATTCTTTCCATTACAAATGGAGTGAATTTTTTAGCTATTATAAAATCTATAAAAATTCCAAATATCGAAAAGAATTGTAATAAAAACCCTTCTTTTAATCCTTCGATTATTGCAAATATAAGTATGATTGCTATTAAAATATCTAAGTACATAATTATTCCCCCTTAATTAATTATTTACTACTCTTACCCATAAAGCTTTTAAATATAATGTTTCTGGAACATGTAATATCCACGGGTGATCTTCTGGTTGGTAATTAACACCTATAACTTGTAATAATTTTCCATTTTTAGATGCTGCCATTCTTGTTACTTCAATTAAATCTTGAAGACTTAAATGGTATGCACAAGTTATTATTCCAACTATTCCACCATCTTCTATTAATTTAAAACTTTGATCACATAAACTAAAGAACATATCTCTTCCTCTAGGTACATCTATTCTCTTTTTTATTAAAGAAGGCGGATCTAAAGTTATTACATCAAATTTATCCCCTCTATTTGCTAATATTTTTAGCATTAAGAAAGCATCTCCTTCAGCTGTTTCAAACTCATTTTCAAATCCATTAAGCTCATAATTTTCTTTACATAGTTCTAAAGCATGCGGCTCTTTATCTAATGCAACAACTTTTTTACATCCCTCTTTTAAAGCTGCTATAGAGAATCCTCCACTGCTTGAAAATACGTCTAAGAATCTAGTATTTTTATTTAAATAAGGTCTTATGAATTTTCTAGAATCTCTTTGATCTAAGAAGAAACCAGTTTTTTGTCCATCTACTATATCAACTAAATATTTTAGTCCATTATCTTCCATTACAATTCTATCTGGAATATCTCCATATATAATTCCAGTTTTTTGCTCTACGCCTTCATGAGTTCTATTTTCAACATCACTTCTTTCATAGATACCTTTTGGCTTCATTACTTTTTTAATTGCATTTATTATCTCTTGTCTAAAAGCGACTTCTAGTCCTGAATTTCTAAATTGTACAGATACATATTTATCAAATTTATCAATAATTAATCCTGGAATTCCATCTGCTTCTGAATAGAAAGCTCTTATACAATTTGTTTCAGCTAGTAAATGTTTTCTTTTTTCATATGCTCTTTTAATTTTTTCTACAATTAAATTTTTATCTACTTCAATATTTTTTGTAGTTAAAACTCTTACAAAAGCATTTGTTGCTTCTGCTACGTAACCTTTTCCTAATATCTCTCCATCACCTGTACAAACTTCAACAATATCTCCATTTTCTATTTTTCCAAATGTTTCAGCTATTTCATCTTTAAATACATTTGGATAAAAATTCCTTATTTTTTTCTCTTTTCCTGATTCTAATATTACTTTTGCCATTTTTTTCTCCTTTAGATTTTTCCTATTAAACTGTTTACCAGATGAGGTTGTCCATTTTTTAAGTAAACTCTATTAACTCTTCTACTTAATCCTGTGAATAACTCATATATCGAAGAACCTATTATTTTTGATTTTTCAAAAATATCCTCTCCCATAACTATTACCTCATCACCTATTTTCACTTTACCTTTTAACTCTTTTGGTATTTTAACCATTAACATGTCCATACAAACTCTTCCTACAATTTTACAATCTATTCCATTAACTTTTATTGTTCCTTTATTAGAAAGCTCTCTTCGTAATCCATCTGCATAACCAACTGTTATTGTTGCTATTATATCTCCTTTAAAACCTTTTCCAACTCTTCCATAAGATATATCTATATCCTCTTCTAGCTCTTTAAGTAAAAGAATTCTACTTTTTAATGTGAATACTCTTTTTAAACCTTCTACTATCCCCTCTCCATAAACACCATACATCAATATTCCAGCTCTAACTAAGTTACTTTGAGGAATTTCAGAAAATTTTAATATTCCACCACTATTAAGAATATGGATATATTTTATCTCTTTTAAAGTTTCAAAATATTTAAATTTTTCTAACTGTTTTTTAGTATAGTCTTTAGATTGTTCATCTGATTCATCTGAAACTGACAAATGAGAGTAAACTCCAATAACATCTATATTTTTTTGTTTACATAATTTTATAACTTGTTTACCATCTTCTACTGTAAATCCAACTCTACCCATTCCAGTATCGATTTTTACATGAACTTTTAATTTTAGATTATTATCATGTATATAATCTATTTGAGAAATGTCAGTAAGAGTAACTTGTAAATTTCTCTCTTCAGCTTCTTTTAACTCTTCATTAAAAGTTCCAGCCAAAATCAAAATTTCATCACTAATCCCGCTATTTCTTAGTTCAATCCCCTCTTCTAGAGATGAAACACCAAATATATGGACTCCCATCTCTGAAAGTTCTTTCGCTATTGTGACTGCTCCCATTCCATAGGCATCTGCTTTTATAATTGCCATTATGTCTTTGTCATGAGATAGTTCTTTTATTTTTTTTATATTGTATTCTAAATTATCTAGATCTATCTCTGCCCAAGTTCTCATTTTTACCTCCAACTCTTATTAAGTAGATTAAGCCACCTTTAAAAGGTGGCTTTTTATTATACTAGAATTTTCTCTTCAGATTGTGAATCATTATCATCATCATCTTTTTTAGGCTCATATTTATCATCTCTCTTTTTTTCAAAAAGATATACTAATGGTGTTGAGATGTAAAGTGAAGAATATGTTCCAACTCCTATTCCAACTAATAGCGTTGTTGTAAAAGTTCTTAAACTATCTCCACCAAATACTAATATCGCTACTAATGCTAATAATGTTGTTATTGAAGTGTTTATTGATCTTACTAAAACTTGATTTAAACTTTTATTAAGTACTTCTCCAAAAGTTAAATCAGATTTTTTTCTTAAGCTCTCTCTAATTCTATCATATATAATAATTGTATCATTTATAGAATAACCTAAAATTGTTAATATAGCTGCTATAAAAGGAGTATCTATCTCGTAACCTAAAAGTGCAATCACTCCTAATGCTGCAGTTACATCATGTAACAATGTTAATATTCCTGCTATTGCAAATTTAAATTCATATCTCATTGTTATGTATAAAACAATTAGTAATCCACCAATAACTAAAGCATAAATTGCAGAAGTTTTTAACTCTTCTCCTATTGTTGCTCCAACTTTTTCAGCTCTTTCTAATTTATATTCACCAATAACTTTAAGTTTTGATAATAACTCTTGAGTTTGTGCTTCACTCATCTCTGCAGTTCTGATGATAACGTTATTATCAGCTTGTGATACCTGTACTTTTCTTGCTGTAGAAGAAAGTTGTGGTATTCCAACTGCTATTGAATCTAATTCTTTATTGATATCAGTTAAATTTATATCATTAGTATAATTTAATTGGATTAAACTTCCACCTGTGAAATCTATTCCATAATTTAAACCCTTTACAAGAAACATCCCTAAGAACAATACGAAAGATATTGTTGATAATGTAATCCATCTTTTACTATGTTTTATTACCTCAATATGCATTTAATTACCCCCTCTTCACACCAAAGAACTCTGTTCTTTTTATTTTAAATAAGCTTACCATAGTTGTTAACAGAACCTTTGTTATGAATATAGCAGTAAGCATTGATGCTACTGTTCCTATAGTCAATGTAACTGCAAATCCTTTTACTGTACCCGTTCCAAACATAAATAGTACAAGTGCAGTTAATAGAGTTGTTACATTTGCATCTATAATTGAAGCTATTCCCTTACTGAAACCTAACTTAATAGCCCCTGCTATAGTACCACCTAATTTTAGCTCATCTTTTATTCTTTCAAATATTATTACATTCGCATCTACAGCCATTCCTGCTGAAAGAATCATTCCTGCTATTCCTGGTAGTGTTAATGTTGCATCTATAAAGTTTAACATTGCAAACATTACTAATCCAAAAGTAACTAAAGCCAAATCAGCTACGAATCCTGGTAATCTATACATAAATAGCATAAATACTGCGATTAAACCAACTGCAACCATTCCTGCTGTTTTACTTTGAGCTATAGATTCATCTCCTAATGATGCCCCTACAATTCTTGTTTCAATTATTTCAGCTTTAACTGGTAATGCACCTGCATTCAGTAGTGTTGCTGTTTTCTTTGCTTCTTCTGGAGTATAACTTCCTGTGATAACTCCACTTCCACTTGGTATTTCACCATTTATTGAAGGTGCTGTTTGTACTTCCCCATCTAGTGTTATTGCTAATCTTTTACCAACATTTTCTCTTGTTATTTTAGCAAACTCTTTAGCACCCTCTATACTCATTTCAAATTGAATTTGAGGTCTTCCTAAGTTATCATAAGAAACTTCTGCTTTTTTTAATGCTCCACCTGTTAAAAGTGTTTCACCTAATTTTCCATCATCACTCATTATTTTAAATTCCATTAAAGCTGTTTTTCCGATCATATTAACTGCTTCTTCTGAATTTGTAATTCCTGGTAATTCAATTATTACTCTATCAGTACCAGCTCTTTGAACAACTGATTCTGCTACTCCAAGACCGTTTATTCTTCTGTCTAGAACCTCTATTAACCTATTCATTGCATCATCATCTAACTCTGTTCCTGTTTCTGGTTGAGCTTGTAAAACTACATAAACTCCACCTTTTAAATCTAGACCCAATTTAGTTGGTTTTAATACTGCTAGCCACCAAGAACACACCAGTATTACTAATACAAAGATTAATTTTGTCATCCCCTTTAAATTCATTTTAGCCTCCGTTTTGTTATTTTTTCATGTCTAAAAAAGTTTGTAGTATAATAGCTGCTGCTACTTTATCAACTACTTTTCTTTTCTCTTTGGCTCCCCTTAAATGTGTTTCATTTAACATTTTGTCTGCTGAAACTGTTGAAAGTCTTTCATCTATTTCAAAAAATTCTAATCCTTCAATAGATTTATTTAATTTTTCTATAAACTCTCTTACTTTTTCAGCTTGACGCTTTTCTGTTCCATCTAAACTTTTTGGAATTCCAATAACTATTGATTTTGTATTTTCTTCTCTACATAGTTCTGCAATCCTTTTTACTGCTTTAGTTTTTCTTCTGTCTATAACTTCTAAGGGAGTGGCTAACATCCCTAGTAAATCTGATTTTGCCACCCCTATTCTTACATCTCCAACATCTAAAGAAAGATATCTTTTAAGCATTTTATCTTCCTCCAATTATAATGTATTTACTAAAATCTCTTTAACAGCAGATAATGCCTCTTTAACTTTTGCTCCATTTTTTCCACCAGCTTGTGCAAAGTCAGGTCTTCCTCCACCGTTTCCATCAGCTATTTTAGCAGCCTCTCTTACTAAATCTCCAGCTTTTGCTTTTGATATTAAATCTTTTGTAACTCCAACAGCAAATACAGCTTTGTCATTATTAGATCCTAAAACTATAATACAGCTTCCTAATTTATCTTTAGCTTTATCTACAATCTCTCTTAAAGAATCTGCATCTTTATCTTTGAAATCTTTAACTAAAACTTTTACACCATTAATCTCTTCTACTTCTTCGAATAAAGAACTTGCTTCAAATGTTGCAACTTTAGCTTTTAACATTTCTACTTCTTTCGATAAATCTCTTACTTCTTCAACTATCTTTTCTGATCTTTCTTCTATTTTATTTAAATCTGTTTTAAGATTTTTCGCAACTTTTTTCATAGTTTTTTCCATCTCAAATACAGCTAAATAAGCTTTGTAACTTGTTTGAGCTTCTATTCTTCTTACTCCTGCTGCTACTCCTGCTTCTGAAACTATTTTAAACATACCAATTTTACTGATATTATTTATATGTGTTCCTCCACAAAGTTCCATTGAATAATCTCCAATAGTTACAACTCTAACTTCATTTCCATATTTATCTCCAAATAAAGCTGTGGCTCCTTTAGCTTTTGCTTCATCCATTGACATAACATCTGCATTTACAGCTGTTGACATAAATATTCTTTCGTTTACAGCTTTTTCAACTTTTTCTAACTCTTCAGCAGTTAATCCCTCATAGTGATTAAAGTCAAATCTTAATCTATCTGCTCCACAAGATGATCCTGCTTGTTGAACATGGCTTCCTAAAACATCTTTTAAAGCTTGGTGTAATAAGTGAGTTGCAGTATGATTTTTTGCAATCTCTTCTCTTCTTACTGGATCTACTGTTAAACTTAATAATGCTCCTTCAGTTAACTCTTCAATACCAGTTTCAACTTCTACTATATGAGTATATATCTCTTTTTGTTTCTGAATCTCTACAACTTTAGCAACTAATTTTTCTCCCTCTACTATTCCGTTGTCAGATTCTTGTCCACCTGATTCAGCATAGAATGGTGTTTTATCAAATATAAGAGCGTATCTATTTTCTTCTAACTCTCTTACACTTAATAGATTCGCAGAAGTCATTAAGTCAGTATAACCTGTAAATTCTGTCTTTCCAT
>JBOFLW010000144.1:0-2824 GCA_051658065.1 Cetobacterium sp. | reverse complement strand
GATAATAGAAATACTGAATTCAGTAAAAATAGTATCAACATTACATAGCGGTTTCTTAATAATTTCTTCCCCATGTTTCCTCCTCTGTTTTATTTTTGTCGCTTTATTTTTTTTCTAACAAATATATATTCTTTTTTTTATTTTTTTTCCTTTTTATAAAAAATGAAATAATATATAATTTAAATTTGATTTTATTTTTTTTATTTGTTAGTATTAATATGTAGTATAAAAATCTATCGGGGGTGGATATGATTGTATATAACAAGTAAGCACTTGCAAATTTTAAAATTTATAAAAAACAACTCTAATTTCACACTAAAAGATATTGCTGACATTTTCAAAATGTCTCCACAATATACAAAGTTTTATATAGAAGATATTTATTCTGAACTTTATGATATTTCTAAAGAAAAATTAAAAATTGAAGAGATTCTTCACCTTATAAATATATCTACAAATTCTCAAAATATTCTTAGACAAAACCAATATTTTACTAAAAATCAAAACATTTTTTATATTTTACTACTTTTAGCTCAAAACAATAGTTTTAAACTTGGAGAGGTTTCAGACCTTATTGGAGTTACAACTCGTAATCTCAACAACTATTTTCCAGCAATAAAAGAGATTTTAAACATATTTTTTTTAGATTTAGAATCATCATATCGTGGTTTCAATTTGATTGGCTCTGATGAATCTATAAATAATTTTAAATTCTTCTTATTTTTTAAATTTTTAATTGAAAAAGAGTTTTTACCAGGACGTTTAAGAGTAGATTTTTTGAATTTTTTTAAATCTGAAAATTTTAAAAGTTTAAAAAGAGAGGTTGAATCTGATTTTATAAAGTATATAAACAGATATTCTAATCAAAAATATTTTTCGAATACTATTGATGAGAAAATTAAAAGTGTTTTAGAAATATTCACGAGCTATTTTGGTGAAACTAATAATTCTGATTTTATGGATGTTTTAAAAACTCATATTTTCTACTGTCAACTTAAAGATAATCTATTTATTGATGATAGCTATTTTTTAAACTTGAACCTTTCATCTATAGTTGGCTCTAATTTTGCTGAGTTAGTAAAAGATATTCAAAATATACTGCCTAGTTTTACTATTTTAGAGGGTCTTACACTATGGTATTCTTTTTTTGAGAAGAGACAAAATGAAGAAAAAAATATTTTTATTTTTAAATATTTAAACAAATCTATAGTTCCAGCTATACTAAAAGAGATTTATAAAAAACATAATATTATTATAAAAGATTATATTAATATCTCTGATTTGAAAAATTATCTAAAAGAAAATAGTGTACATAACGCTATAACTATTGAGAATTTAAATATAAATCGAGAGGATGTAGATGTGAAAAATATTTTTATTCCTATTTTAAATTATGAAAAAATTAATTTAGGCTAGTATATACGGACTATGAACTCTTTTTCTTTTTTTTTAAACTATGAATCTTTATATACATTTTTTAAAATATCTTTCATCTTTTTTTTATTGTTCTTTTTTTATATACTTTGAATATAAATTAAAACAAATAGAAATAGAGGAGGAATAATTTATGAAAAAAACCGCACTTTTATTCTTAGCACTATCAGCACTAGCCTTCGGAGCAGCAGGTTATACGCCTGGAACAAATACAGAAAAATCAAATTTAGATGCAAAATCAACTGCTACAATAGACGTTAAGGTTTCTGCTATTGTTGCTGATACTAATACAAGCTTAATTATAACTGATTTAAATGGTAATGAAATTTCTTCAGTTAATTTCCATCACGAAATAAATGCTGGAAATACAACTGATTCCCTTAATATTGATGTTTTAGCTAAAGCTAGCGGATTAAACGACTCTACGCAACTAGAATCTAAATTTGGAAACAGTGATACAGCAAAATTAACTCTTTCTAATGGTACTGATACTCTAACTTCAAATCTTGCACATGAGAAGATGAATTATGATACTAATAATGGTGGTATTGTAGTTAATGTTAGTAGTACTTTAGAAGGAGAGGCTGTTGCAGGAAGTTATGCTACTGCAACTGAAAAACTTACATTTACATATAATAAATCAATTAGATAATTAATTATTCTATAAAGGTAGGGTGTGATGGGTCGCACCTTTCTTTTATTGAATAATGTGAATAAAATAATCGGGGGAGAGTTTTATGAAATTTATTTTTTTTATCTTTTTTATCTTTTTTGTACTTTTCAATTCAGCTTTTAGCTATATAAATATAAATCCAACATACTTTGACAAACGTATCGATTATGATGGAAGTTATGAAGAGTTTACACTTTTCAATCCATCTAAAGAGACTGTCACATATAGAATCTATACTGAACCCTATTCTAAAGAAAAAAACCAAGATATGAGTAAGTGGGTAGAGTTTTACCCTCGTTCTATGACATTGAAGCCTGGTGAGGATGGAAAAATTCAAGTCAGTATAGCTTCTCGTACAAAGTTAAAGCAGGGAGAATATTCAGCTGTCTTAGGAGTTCGTGAACTTCCACTCTATAAAAAAGTTAGAGAGGAAAAATCGAGTGGAATTGGAATTTTAACAGATTTAAAACTTGTTTTAAATGGTTATGCTGGTGATATATCACCTAAATTAAATTTTAAAAATCTAAAAGCAATCTTAAAAGATAATAAAATATCTGTCTCTGGAATTGCTCAAAATATAGGGAAACGACGAGGGAAATTTGAACTCTATTATGATGATTATTTTTTAGGAAACTTAAGAATCCACGCTAATGAAAAAATTGATTTAAAAAAAGCTAATTTTTCATATGATGGCAGTTTAAAAAAGAAACCTAAAAA
>JBOFLW010000143.1:0-6764 GCA_051658065.1 Cetobacterium sp. | reverse complement strand
ACTTTGACATCTTTTCACCTTTTATATTTATATATCCATTATGTATCCAATATTTAGCAAACTCTCCACCTGTACCACATTTTGATTGAGCAATCTCATTTTCATGGTGTGGGAATATTAAATCTTGTCCTCCACCGTGAATATCAAATGTTGGACCTAAGAACTTATTTGACATTGCAGAACACTCTATGTGCCAACCAGGTCTTCCTTTTCCCCAAGGTGAATTCCAGAATGGTTCTCCCTCTTTAGCAGCTTTCCAAAGAGCAAAATCTAATGGGTCTTTTTTTATCTCTGAAACATCTATTCTTGCACCACTTTTTAAATCATCGACACTTTGACCAGATAGCTCTCCATACTCTTTTTTATAACTGTTTATATCAAAGTAAACATCTCCAGATGATTCATATGCATGACCTTTTTGAACTAAAGTTTTTATAATTTTTATCATATCACCTATATGCTCTGTAGCTTTTGGTCTTATCATTCCCTCTTCTTTTAAATTTACTTTTGATGTATCTTCAAAGTAAGCATCTATATATTTTTTAGCTATATCCTGAAGAGTAACTCCCTCTTCATTAGCTTTTTTTATCATTTTATCATCTACATCTGTAAAATTTTGAACATATTTAACTTTATATCCTCTAAATTCAAAATATCTTCTTACTGTATCAAAAAATATAGCTGGTCTTGCATTTCCTATGTGAATATAGTTATAAACTGTTGGTCCACAAACATACATTGAAACCTCTCCCTCTTTTAAAGGTTTAAAAGTTTCTAACTCACCTTTCAATGTATTGTATATTTTTATCATTATTAGCCTCCTATCTAGCTGTCTTTAATAAATTAGTTGCTGTTTTTTCATCTAATATTGTACTTATTCTTAAACTATTCTCTTTTGCAATCCCTTTTAACTCCATTTTACCTATGAACTTATCTTTTATTATTATATCAATCCATCCATAAATAAAATCTTTTTTACCTACATTTATATTTAAAATATCACTTTGAGGTATTGTTTTCAAATCAGAGCCATCTTTTGAATCATTTATACTAATTCTTGAAGATATTTTTTCTAATAAACTATTTTTAAAGAAATAATTTAGGAAAAATAAAAATGATCTTAATTCAGCATCTTTTGAACTTCTTAAATAAAGTTTATTTTTTTCTACAAATTTTTCTCCGTATAATCCATCATTTTCAATCTGATTAAAACTTTTTATTATATCATTTTTACCACCAATATTAGTTGTTAATGATACTTCATTTTTTTTATTTACATCTCCTGTTAAAAAGAGCTCATCAAATCCACCCAACGGATTTTTTCCAAGATTAAGAATTAACATTCCAAGATTATTTTCTTTTTCTCTATCTAATATTTTAACTAAATTTTGACTTAAATATTTTTCACTTTTTAAAACTTTTTCAATATCCTTTTGTCTTTTAGCAACTATAAAGTTTCCTTTTTCAACTTTTAAATAAAGATTAGAATTATTTAAATACTTTTTTCTAAAATATTCTTTTAAAGAATACATATCCTCAACTTTATCAAAATATGTATCTAATTTCAATTTTAAAATTGGATATATATATCCAAAATCTATTATACCTACAGCAGTTTTTTTATCTGATATAAAACTACTATCTGATACAATATAAATTCCTTTTACAAATTTTAAAGAATTTTTAATATTATTACCAACTTCAAAATCTGCAACTTTCAAAAGATGAAGAACATTATCAAATTCTTTATGACTAATATCTTCATTCACATATGCAAGATTTACTCTGTTGTTTAAATAAACTCTAGGATTTTCTTTTGTTGAATAAAATAACATTATTATAATCGAAAAACTACAAAATATCCCTAAAGTTACTTTCAAAGTTTTTTTCATCGGTACTCCTTCTAATAAATTTATCTACTTTTTTTTATTCTATTTAATTCATTAAGTACTAAATCTATTTTTTCATTTTTAGATGACCCCGATGCAAATCTAACTTTTATTAGTTCTTTTTTATTGATTAAAACATTTTCTCCATCCTCTTCAAAATGTTTTAATTTTTTTACAGTATCTCCAGAAGGATCAACAACTAAACTTCCACCCCAGAAATTAACTCCATCCTCTACTCCAACTCTATTTACCATTAAAGTATAACATGCATTGCTCATTGATGTAGTCTTGCAAACAGCTTCCCAAGCTGTTCCAATCTCTAATCCTTTATTCGTAAATCTAGTAGGACTATTAACTATTACAAAAATTATATGTGCTCCATCTTGACCTAATATATATGAGCTGCTTTGATGGAAAGCATCTTCACATATAAGCATTCCTACTCTTCCAAATTTTGTATTAAAAGCTCTTACATTTTCGCCCTCTTTAAAATATCTTCCTTCATCAAAAAGACCATATGTTGGTAGATAAACTTTTCTATGTGTATGCTTAAGTTCTCCATCCTCTAGATAAAAAGCTGAATTATAATGATATAAATCTTCACCTAATTCTACTGCTCCAAAGATAATTGAAATCTTTTTTGAAAGTTCTAATAAAATTTCTGGTACTTTACTGATTGCTACATCATATACCATCTCTTCTAATAAATATCCTGTTAAAGATAACTCTGGAAACATAACTAACTCTGTTCCTTTATTAATCTCTTTTTCAATGATTTCTACCATTTTATCTAGATTTTTTTTTGTATCCCCTAATACTGGTTTTGTTTGAGCTAAAAAAACGTTCATCTACATCTCCTTTTAGATTAAAGAAACTTTAAGTCCTCAACCGTTGTAATTTTTATATTATCATAGTCACCTAGAATGACTTTAATTTTTCCACCTATTTTTTCTACTAACGAAGAATCATCCGTTCCTAAAAATTTATCTTCTCTAGCTTTCTTATAAGCTTCTTTTAGTATTTTACCTCTAAATATTTGTGGTGTATGCACCGCTATATATTCCTCTCTTTTCGGAGTTTTTATAATATAGCCATCTGCTCCAACTTTTTTTATAGTATCTTTCAAAAGAACACCTACAACAACTCCATCAAGAATTAAATCATTATTTAATTCTTGAATCGCTTCTGAAAAATATTTTTCTTTTAAAAAAGGTCTTACACCATCCTGCACTGCTATTATACTATTATCTTCACAATATTCCAATGCATTTTCTATAGAATATTGTCTTTCTGTTCCCCCACTAATAACTTTTGTTACTTTATTAACAGAATATTCTTTGCATTTTAGTTCTACATATTTTATTGATTCTTCTCCTGTTACAACTATTATGTTATTTATTAACGAAGTTTTTTGAGCTATTTCTAGAGTTTTAATGAAGATAGGTTTTCCATCTATCTCTAAAAATTGTTTAGGATAACCTAAACCCATTCTTTTACCAACTCCTGCTGCAGCTAAAATTAGAGTTATTTTAGAGTCACTACTGTGCATCCTATTCCTCCTTCGTTATGACCTCCAGCTCTGAAGTTTTTAACATAACTTGATGTTTTTAAGAACTCCATAATACCTGTTCTTAAAGCACCTGTTCCTTTACCATGAATAACATAAATTTCAGTATATCCATTCATTAAAGCTCTGTCCATATATGTTTCTAATTCGTATATACCTTCCTCGACAAGCTTACCTCTTAAATCAACTTCGTTTTTAACTCTTGTTTTAGTGTGAGTGCTTATTGGTCTATACTCTTTTTTCTTAGGCTCAATAACAAGTTTAACGTCATCCATTGAAACTTCTAACTTTAATATTCCAGCTTGAATATTTAAAGTTTCTTTGTTAAGATTTATCTTATTTACAATAGCATACTGATTTAAACTAATTACAAATATTCTTTCTCCTACTTTATAATCTATTTTTCTTGATACTTTTGGTTTAACTTCAACATTTTCAGTTTTTTCCTCTTGAAGAGCTGTTCTTAGCATATTTAATTTTTTCTGAACATCTTTCATCTCTTCTTTAGTTTTATCTTCTTTTTGAATCTTAGTAACAAGTGCTGCTGCTTTATTTTGCATATCTCTCATCATAGCCTCAGCTTTTTCGTATGCTTCTTTTAATATTTTATTCTTTTCTTTTTCTAAAACTCTAAGTTTTTCTTCATACTCTTCTTTGTCTTTTTGAGCCGCTGCTTTTAATAAATCAACCTCAACCTGTTTTGCTTCTAGTTCTAAAGATTTATCTTTTATATTAGAAATCATTCTTTCTACTTTTTTATCTTCATCACTGATATAACTTTTAGCTTTATCAATAATTACATCTGATACACCTAGTCTTCTAGCTATTGTTAATGCATTACTTTCGCCAGGAACTCCAATTAACAATCTATACGTTGGTGATAATGTTTCAACATTAAATTCCATTGAAGCTGTTTCAATATCTATCTCATTATATCCATAAGCTTTTACTTCACTATAGTGTGTTGTTATCATAGATTTACATTTTTTA
The DNA here is from genome assembly GCA_051658065.1 of Cetobacterium sp. Taxonomy (GTDB): domain Bacteria; phylum Fusobacteriota; class Fusobacteriia; order Fusobacteriales; family Fusobacteriaceae; genus Cetobacterium_A. Next base: position 2,318 of record JBOFLW010000143.1, on the reverse strand, counting down.
TCTTTTAAGTAATCAATTACAGCCATTGCAAATGCAGATCCTTCCATCGGATCAGTTCCAGAACCTAATTCATCTAGAAGCACCAATGATACTTTTGTTACAGAATTTAAAATTTCTTGAATATTTTTCAAGTGAGCAGAGAATGATGAAAGTGATTGTTCAATACTTTGCTCATCTCCTATATCAGCATAAACTCCACCAAAGAAACCTATACTTGTTTTTTCTGATGCTGGAATAGGAATTCCTGATAATGTCATAAGTGTTAATAATCCTGCTGTTTTAAGTGCAACTGTTTTTCCACCTGTATTTGGACCTGTTATTAACAGAGTGTTATAATCTTTTCCAATTTCAAAAGTTAAAGGAACAACAACTGATGAATTAATAAATGGATGTCTAGCATTAACTAAAGATATCATCTCTTTATTATTTATCTCTGGTATATTGCATTTTTTCTCAATACCATACTGAGCTTTTCCATTAAGTATATCTAAATACATTAACGAACTTCCTATCTCATTGATTGCAGGAGTATTTAATCTTACTTGGTCAGTTAACCTTAAAAGAATTTTTCTAATCTCTTCTCTTTCTCTAACTTCAAGTTCTCTCATTTTATTATTTAAAGAAACAATTGATATAGGCTCTACAAAGACTGTTGAACCACTTGATGATCTGTCGTGCTCAATACCCTTAATAAGCCCTTTAAAATCGGTTTTAATAGGTATTACGCTTCTTCCATCTCTAGTTGTGATTATTTTCTCTTGAATAGCTTTAGCATATGTTGGATTTGAGAATAAATCCTCGAATTTTCTTTTAATATTTGCTACCATATTTTTCTTTTGGAATCTTAGCTCTCTTAAATCAATCGAAGCATCATCTTTTATATTTTTTTCAGGATCAATAGCTTTATTGATAAGGTCCTCTATATTTTTTACTACTGGCACACCTATAAATTTAGATTTTAAATTTTTATATTTTTCTAAAGTTTCAAGTCTTCCTTTGAAAATTCTAAAAATTCTTAAATTTATATTTAATGACCATAAATCCTCTGTTTCTAAATACATTCCTAAAAGTTGTGATTTTTTTGTAATATTTGTCACATCTTTCATTCCCGTAGCTTCAAATCCACCATCAAATTTTAAGAAATCAGTAAAATCACTCACAATATCCAACTCTTTTTTCAAAGAATTTATATCTTTAAACGGCTCTAACTCTATTATTTTTTCTTGATTCTCTTCAATAGTTATATAATGAGATAACTCTTCTCTTAACTTATTAAACTCTAATACTCTATAGCTATGATTATTCATTTTATGCATCACCTTTTCTATATATATTTTATCTCTTTATTATACCATATTTACTGTTTTTTATAAACTATTCGAAATAATTTAAAAAATACCTTGATATTTTGTTTTTATAATGGTATAATTATTTGCATGTTATAACGAAAGCGAGGTGTAATAGAATGCAAAGATGTGAAATTACTGGAAAAGGAATAACTTTTGGAAACCAAATCTCTCACTCTCATAGAGTAACTGGAAGAATTTGGAGACCTAACCTTCAAACAACTAAAGTTGTTATCAATGGTGTTGTTGTTAAAGTTAAAGTTTGTACTAAAACTTTAAAATCTTTAAAGGCTGCTAACGAAGTTGAAGTTATGCAAATCCTTAAAGCTAATGCTGATACTTTAAGTGCTAGACTTAGAAAGATATTAAGCAAATAATGCTTATAAAAAAAGACAGCTTTAAATAATAAAGCCTGTCTTTTTTTTATTTTTATAAGAAGAGCTAAAAAAATAATGAGGTCTATATCTCAATTTTTTTAGCTTTTTTTTATTTTTTGTAACTTTTTCTATAACTAATCAACTGATAAATTACAAAAAAGAAAAAGAGACCGAAGATAAATCTTCAGTCTCATTAATTTTACTTCTCTACTCTTGTGTATGGAACAAGTGCAATGTTTCTAGCTCTTTTAATAGCTTTAGCTATCTTTCTTTGTAACTTAGCGTTAGCACCAGTTACTCTAGAAGGATTGATTCTTCCTTTATCAGAAATGAATCTCTTTAATAGATCTACATTTTTGTAATCGATTTCTTCAGCTTTAACTCTTAACTTAGCTCTTCTTCTTCTGAATTCTGCCATTCTAATAACCTCCTTATTTGAGAATAAACGTTTTTTCTGTTTGATTAGTCGTTCTTAACTACCATGTATCTCATAACTTCTTCAGTTATGTTAAGCTTTGACTCAACCTCAGTTAACTTAGTACCGTCCATCTCTAAAGTAGTTAGTACGTAGAATCCTGTTTTCTTCTTATCGATT
>JBOFLW010000142.1:0-1029 GCA_051658065.1 Cetobacterium sp. | reverse complement strand
GAATGGCTGCATCTAAAGCTGTTTCATGAGCAATCTCAGAATAGCTTAATGGGTAACCAGTTGGGAAGTCTTCGCGATCTTCTGCATATAATTCTGATATGTCTTCGTAAGACAGTTGTTCATATGGTTCGTTATTTGTCATGTCTAAACGACTTAAGGCGTCTGCGACGATATTGTTTTCTCCTTTAATGTATCGGAGTTCAGGCCCAAATTCTTCTAGAAGAAGGCGCCATCTCATGACTCGTTCAGTATTGAATTTCTTACAAGTCAGATTTTTGTGGTCCGTATAAACGATCACTGGGTAACCCAGTAAGATGTTTCGGAATTCTTTAAGTGTTTCCACTATACTAAGTAATTCCCTTTCAGTGGTGGTGTATCGAGTCTGCGCAGGGTTGAGCTTCCTACTGTAGAAGGCTATTGGTTTGCCCTCTTGTGAAATGACCGCACCTAGTTGAAGATGACTAGCATCTGTGTGAATCTCAAATGGTAATGAGAAGTTAGGATAGGCCAAGAGAACTTCTCGGGCCACAATTGTTTTCATCTTTTGAAAGGCCTTTTGTTCGACCTCTGTCCATTTCCATTTGCTGGTTTTGGACGTCAGAGCAGCTAGAGGGGCTAAGGTGTCTGACCTGCCTTCCCACATGTCTCTATAGTAATTCACTAGGCCAATGAACCTTCGCAAATCCTTTTTGTTCTTTGGTTCGGCTATTCGTTGAATGGCCTCTACTTTAGTAGATTGAGGCATTATGCCTTCTCTGGACAGTGTATATCCTAGATACTCCACACTTTCTCGTGCGAAGAATGACTTGTTAGCATTTACTTTAAGTCCAGTGTCCCGTAATTTGGTTAACACTACTTCAAGTTTAGTTAGATGTTCTGAATAAGAACCCTTGGTGATAATCAATAAGTCATCAATGTAGGCTCGGACAAAATCTAGTCCGGCCATTAATTCAGACATTTTCTCTTGAAAGATGTCAGGGCTGTTACATAGGCCCATTGGTAATCGTTGATATTCGTACTTGCCAAATG
>JBOFLW010000141.1:0-3830 GCA_051658065.1 Cetobacterium sp. | reverse complement strand
ATTCAGCTTGGAAGGCTGACACTCTACCAACTGAGTTACTCCCGCAGATGGTCGGAATAGCAAGATTCGAACTTGCGGCCCCCTGCTCCCAAGGCAGGTGCGCTACCGGACTGCGCTATATTCCGACTATTTAATTTACATAACTCGCTTTCGCTCGCTACATAATTATAGTATCACAAAATATAATTTCTGTCAACAAAGTTTTTTTATTTTTTAAAAAAATTTTTTATTTTTTTAAAAAAAGGATTGATTTTATAAAAAAAGAATATTACTCTATATATAGTTGTAAAAAACAGTATTTTTATAACATAATTTTAGTTGAAGGAGGATTTTAAATGAAGAATAAAAAAATTATTTGCTCTATTCTTTTAGCTAGTTCACTTTTAGGTGCTTGTACTGCAAATGGTGGGTATAATAATCTTAATAACAAAACAACTGGAACTGCTGGTGGAGCTGCTTTAGGTGCTCTTATCGGACAAGCTATCGGACAAGATTCAAAAGGAACTCTTATTGGTGCTGGTATTGGTGCTCTAGCTGGTTTAGGTTGGGGAGCTTATAAAGATCAACAAACTAGAGAGTTACAAACTAGATTGCAGAACACTCAGGTTAAGGTTACTGACGAAGGTAACTATATCAATCTTAATCTTCCTGGTGGAGTTACTTTCCCTACAAACGGACATGTTATTGGAAGTGGATTCTATGCACCTCTTAATGATATCGCAGCTGTTTTAAATCAATACCCTGAAACAAGAATTGTTATTTCTGGAAATACTGACAACACAGGTGCTTACTCTTACAATATGGATTTATCTGTAAAAAGAGCTAGAAGTGTTGCTGATTATGCTGTTAGAAGAGGTGTAAATCCTAACAGAATAACTATCAACGGTTTTGGACCTGATAGACCAATTGCCAGTAACTCAACTTCTTCTGGTAGAGCACAAAATAGAAGAGTAGAGATTCAAATTTTCCCAGCTTATTAATTATTATAATAAAAGAGAGCTCGCTAGCGAACTCTCTTTTCATTTATTTTGTTTTTTTTATATTATCAATAGCTTCTTTTGTTGCTTCTATTACTCCTTCAGATGTATATGTAGCTCCTGCTACTATATCCAATTCAGAGTTTTGCTTCAATAATATCTGCTCTTTTAATTTTTCAATTGCTGGACCAGCTATTGGTGGTGTATCTTCGTGAATAACATTGACTCCTATTATTTTGAAGCTATCACCTTTTTCTTTTACTAGTAGCTCAACACTTAATTCATCATTATACCCTGTTCCACTTCCAGTTACTGTTGTTGGACCTGGCTTTTTCATCTCATATATTCCTAAAACTAAACCTAAACCTATAAAAGCTATTACAGCTATTTTTCTAATTTTATCCTTACTCATAAATTCAACTCCTTTTTTATTTTTTTGGAATTAATCTTGGAGCAACTTTTTCTCTTCCTTCTAGTCCAACCTCTTTAATATACTCAACTAGGACCTCATCAAGAGCTGAATAATTAGCTAATACTTTTCCTGTAGCTAAAGATGAATATCCATCTCCACCTGAAGCCATAAAGTCATTTGTTGCTACAACATATAATTTATTCGGTTCTAATTTCTTATCTCCTACTTTTATTTCTAAAACTTTTCTGTGTGGTGGATTTTTAACATTAAACTTTACTGTCATTCCTGAAACTTGTGCCATTGCCCCTAAAGATTCTGGATATGATCTCAATCCATTTTCAACAGCTTTTTGTAAATCAGAACCCTTTACCTCTTTTGTTACAATATAGTTTCCAAATGGTAAAACACTTATTATATCTCCAATAGTTACTTCACCTGGATTTATAGAGGCTCTTATTCCTCCACCATTTGTTATAGCAACATCAGCTCCTGTTTTCCATACCATAGCGTCTGTTATTAGTTGAGATAGATTCGTTTCTCCTGTTCTAACAAAAGCTCTATCTCCCTCCAATAGGATTGGTGCTTCTCCAACTTTAACACTTGTTATAGCCTCTTGCTTTCTGCTAATTTCATCTATTGTTGCCTTTACTTTTGCATCTTCAGCAACAGGGTTATTTCCATTCATAATTATATCTTTCGTATAAAGTGTATAATTCATAGATTCTTCTTTATTTTTTAGTTTATCAAAATCAACTTTAACCACACCAACATTTTTTGCATATTCTCCAGTTTGAACAATAGTTACTCCATTTACCATCTTTTTCTGCTTCAACTCTGTATGGCTATGTCCATCTATGATTAAATTTATTTCTGGAACTGCTTCAGCAAGACCTATACTTTGAATATGTTTTGCTGTACTTTTGTCATCTCCTAAATGAGATACAACTACAATAAACTTTACTCCCTCTTTTTTCATCTGAGCTACTATAGCTTTAGATGTTTCTATTGGGTCCGCTATTGTTATATTTTTTACATTATTTGGATTTGTTTTAAAGTAACTCTCTGGTGTTGCTAAACCAAAGAATCCTACTTTCATTCCATCTATTTTTCTAACATCATAAGTTCCAGCTATTGGTTTTCCTGTTGTTTTATCTACAACATTTGCTGCTAATGTTTTATATTTTTGCATTGAGATTAATTCAACCAATCTTTCTTGACCATAGTTGAAATCATGATTTCCTAATGTTGAGTAATCAAATTCTGCTGCATTTAAAGTTTGAACCATAGATTCACCTTTTGTTAATGTAGCAAATGTAGTTCCATGCATAGTATCTCCAGCATCTATAAGAAGAACTTTTCCATTTTTCTTATCCTGACTTAAAGCTTTCGCTATTGTTTTTACTCTAGCTAAACCTACACCATCATATTTCCCCTCTTTTGCTCTACCGTGAACATCATTTACATGAACCAAAGTTAGTTCATACTCTCCATTTCTAGCTGGTAACACTCTACAAGCTGAAAGTGTTAAAACTAGCCCCATTAAACCAAAAATCTTTACATTCTTATTCATAATCCCTCCCGAATAAACTTTATACTTTGATTCTGTTTGAAATATTTTATCATATTTAAATTCTATTGTAAAAGAAAAAACTGCACCTTAATGCAGTTTTTTTAATATATTTAGAAGTTTTAAACTTGTTTCTAAACTATCACCTTTCAACTCTAAACTTTCAATAGTTCTATTTAAAGTTACAACCTCTTTCTCTCTCATAATATTTTCAGATTTTTCTCCAGCTATATAATTTCTAATAGATAAAGCTTCATCTATTTGAGCATCATAGATATTTTTATGCTTTAAATTTTTGCTCAAACTATTTTCTAGTTTGAGCAAAAACTCTGATTCTAAAATATCACTTTTTTCTGTTAAAAATTGGATTACTATATTTTTTAAAAACATATACTCTTTTATAAAAAACTCTTTTTTATAACGATAAATTCTTGAATCTTGTATGAAATTGATTAATAAAATTGGAAATACTACTACCATCATAGATAATTTCGGTTTTTCTATTAATTCATTCCCTATTTGGAAGGCTCTTTTATTCTCTTTCTTTAAAAAGTCTTCAACGTTTAATACTTTCATTTTCACCTCTTTTAGAATATGTTAAAGTATGTCTAACATTTTCAGAACTAGGTTCTACTTTTTTTACAAATATATAATACCATGCTCCTGATTCTATATCCTCTTCAGCTAGTTTTTGATGTGCCATTTTAAATCCTAAAACATCATCTAAAAATGGTAGTACTGAAAAACATAAAAGATGTATACATAATAAACTTCCAATTAGAGCTAGCCATTTTTTCATCATAATATCCTCCTGATTCTATAAATTCATTAATGATTGTGTTATCTCTGGGAATATTACATGGAACATAACATA